>CAQPRV010000145.1 GCA_948857205.1 uncultured Clostridia bacterium | reverse complement strand
GTTTTCAATATAGGCTTCTTCATATTGGGTTAAGCCATTATATTTTCCAAGTTTTTTTGCAATTATTTTTTTATATTGTGTTAAATTCTCTTGTTTTTCAGAATACTTATCTAGATCATTCCAAGTTTTTACATTATTTGTAGCCCAAGCTTCAGCAACTGTTTGTATATAATTTTTGTGTAAAGCACTACGTTTATAACAATAGTCAAATAAAGCAATCATTACTTGTTCATCAAATCCAAATTTTTTAAACCATATGTCAATATCATTATACCAAGAAGGACCCATAATTCCTTGAAAATACATATTATTTATATGTTCTATTGCTTTGGTTCGTGATTTATTTTTGGCAGTTTGTTCAACTTTCTCCTTTGTAACTGTTAAATTAGGAGAGTATAAATTGTGAAGAGTTAATTCTTGTAAATCAGTTATAATATATCCATTCGTTTTTTTAGTTATTAAATGAGTTTCTTCTAAAAATTTTAGTCCATCATTAATTGATTTTAAAGAAACATTAAGCTTTTTCGATAAATCATTTAATTTTACTTCTCTTCCATATTTTGATAAAAACAAAATGTACATATATATTTTTAAATATTCACCTGGTAGTTCTGATAAGTATTCAGAAAAAAAGATATCAGGTATTGTTGTTTCTGAAAATAAAAGTGATTTATCTTTTTGTTCTAGTTTCATTTTTGGTTTTCTCCTAATTACAATTTTTAAACTATTATATCTTTTTTAGACAAAAAATTCAAGTTAATAATGAGTTTAAATTATTTAATTTTATTATAAAAAAATAGTTTTGGTTTGTATGCAAATTTAATTAAATATAAGAATACATAAATAATATTTTCTCCATTTATACCAGAAATACTAAAAAGAAAAATAGGCAGACAGGCAAATATAAAAATAAATATTTTTGTATTTAAATTATGAATAAATAAGTTGAGAATAATAAATACAATAGCACACCAAGAAATATTAATAAATATTGTAGAATAGTCAAATATGCCTAATAGTTTATTTTTAAAATTATAATTTTGTGGAAAAATAAATTTCATCAAATCATCCTTTCAATAAGTAAAAAATAAAGAATAAAATTATTTTCTTAAAAGATTAAAGTTTTTAACAGTTTGGGTAACATTTGTGGAAACACTACCTATAAATTCACGAACAAAGGAATTTGTTTGTATTAAACAATAAATTCCACCAATATATATAAATTTAGTAAGTAAATTTGTTGACGAAAAATTTATAGAAAATAAAATTAATAGAATAAAAGAGATTACTATTTGTATAAATAATAATGCAAAGAAGTTTTTTAACCAAGCTTTAAAAAAACATGAGGTTGCATCAAGAGTAAGTGATAAAATTGCAAAAGGTGTAAGAAGAATAAATAATTTTAACATTATATATCTTAAAGAATATGAAAAAACTAGATTTAATAAGGAAATACTTAAAGTACTTTTTATTAATCCATCTAAAGAGAACATGTCAATAGAGCTAGTATCAATTGATATATTAGTATTTATTGTATTAATTAGCTCAGAAAAACATATATTTTTATTAAATAAATTTTCTCCCAGATTTTGTATTGAGAGTGATATATTGTAATTTAAATCTAATACGAAGGATATAATAAAAAATGAATAATTCATACAAATTCCATATAAGATTAATTTTATAATAAAGCTACTTGGTGCTTCAACTTGATGATAAGTAAAATGTGATAGTAAATATTTTACTGAATAATATAAAATAAATCCTAATAGTAGTGAATTTGCAATTAGTAAAATCCCATTAGCTGTTGATGTTCCAAATAAGTTTTCAAAATTTGGATCTTTTAAAATATCTGGTCCAATAAAAGTTATACTATCTAATATAGAATATAAACTATTGTCAATAGAACTAAAAAGTGTTTCAAAAATTTTATTTATTGTTTCTATTATAATATTTGTTACGTCATTACTATTTTCCAAGACTACCTCCTTAGCCTATTAATGATTTTATTGCAGATAAAATTAAATCAATAGCTAATATGAACGCATAGGAAAATAAAGAACTTTTTACCAATTTTTTACCAGTTCTAATTCTTTCTTCATCACCAAAACTAAATTTTTTCATAAATAAACCAGTACCAACTGCAACAGCAGCAGCTGGTGTAGAAATTTTTAAAATCCATCCTTCTATACTTTCAAAGGCACTATTAATTTTGCTAACAATTTTAGGGTCACCAAAAGCGTGACAAAAATTTGTAAAAGTAATTATAAAGATAAAAAATAATATAATAAATGAAACGAAGAAAAATATTTTTTTCATGTTAACCTCCTGTTATTAAATTTATTTTTTTGAAAATATGGTAACAATTTTAATTTTTGAGGTTTTAAAATTGAATATCCAGTAGATAAAAATGTGAGGGCAGTGAAAGTTTCTAATTCTTGTGAAAAAAAATTACTATCAAACATAAAATCCTTTTGTGTATAGGTATTAAAAGTTTCTGATATATTAGAATTTTTAGAAGTTAAAGAGTTTGTAATATAGCTAAAATTAGTTTCTTTTGCACTTTCAGAAATACTTTTTGAAGTGTGATTTTTTTCTTCTTTACCTAGTTGTTTTTGTGCTTCTTCTATAGTGAAGCTATCATCAGTTCTAAACCATATTTTATTAATTAGATTTTGAATAAGGATTCGCACTTGGTAATCATCTCTTAATGTGGACTTTAGAGATGAATAACTTTGTGTACTTATTATATTGATACATTTTGCTTCTCTACTAAGTGAAAAAAATTCAGCATCAATTTTACTAGCATATTTATCATATTCATCACATATAAAAGCAGTTGTTTTAACAGTATTTTTTGACAAATTTGACATGACTTCAGTTTGAAAATCGAGCTTTAGATAGGTTGCAATTATTTTTGATAATTGAGAATATTCAGAAATATTCATATTTAAAATTACAATTTTTCCTTTTTTAATAACTTCTTGAAAACTTTTAAAATTTAGTTTATTTTTTGGTGGACAAAAAGTATTCATTACCTCATAATCTGTTATAAAAGTATTGGTAATTCTAGTGATTTCTGAAATTAAAATCCCTTTAGTTCTGCTATCCAATTGATTAAATTCTTTTTGAAAAAATTCTAAACTTTCATTTAGTTCATATATTTGTTTATGGTTAAGTTTTGAAGATGTAAATAAATCTCGAAGTATTGTTATTTTCTCAGTAAAATAATTAGGAATTGTTATTAATTTATGTAATTCTAAAAAAGTTACATATCCTTTATTATATAGTCTACAAATTTTAATTGCTTCACATATTACTTGACTTGCTTTATCTATCCAATAGGATTCAGAATTATTTTCTGAAAAGAGAAGTAAAATTGTTTTAATTCTGTCTGCTAAAATTTGTGGTTTTAAATTTGGTTTGTGCAGTGGATTATAATATATTCCAGAATTAAGTTCTATAATAATTAAATCTTTATCTAAATTATATTTTTCTGCAAAGTTTTTTACTTGTTTATAATAATTACCTTTTACATCTAATATTAACATTCCAATTTTATTATTTGGATTATCATAGTTATATTTAATTAGTTGTTCTGTAAATGGATACATTGCTGAAGATGTTTTTCCAGTTCCAATTGTTCCTGTTATTAAAAAATTTTGATATAATCCTGCCTCTTTGATATATATTTTTGATTTTGTCTTTTCATCTATTCCAATAAGTAATTTTAGATTTTCTTTTGTGTTATTTGTATTTTCTAGTTTAGAAGTTTTTTGAATAGTAGAAGTGATTTTTTTGTGTTTTTGAAAAAATTTGATATAAATAAAATTACTTATTATTAGGTTAGAAAATATGAAAACAAAGATATAGCTTTTTTTGATAAAATTCCATAATTCAGGATTTTGGGTAACAAGATTAAAAGGATGAACTGCATAGATTATTATAATTTCTTGTGAAGTGTAAATTTGATAAAAGGTTTTTATTGTAAATATACTTGAAATAAATAAGAACACTAATATGAATAAAAGTTTTTTTGTTAATTTTAAAATATATAAACCTCCTTATTTAAAATTTTTCTTTTTTATATCTAATTTGGAACCTTGTTTATTATGAAAAATTATTATTTCAAAATATGAATATATTGAATATAAGAAAATAAAAAGATATATAATATAAGATATAAAATATAAATGAATTAAATGTGAAATAAAATCACCACCTTACATTTTTTATCATAATATAATAATTTTTTTAATTTGTCTATACTTTTTTAAAAATTTGTGTTAAAATACATTTGCTTTGCTAATTTTTTATACAATAGGAAAGTATAGTAATTTTTATATATTTTATAGGAGGGATATTATGAAATTTGAGAAAGATACAAGAATTGGGGAAATTTTAGAAAAAGCACCAGAAAAAGCTGATATTTTATTAGAAATTGGAATGCATTGTTTAGGGTGTCCAGCATCTCAAATGGAAACAATTGAAGAGGCTTGTGCAGTACATGGAATAGAAGTTGATGAAGTTTTAGAAAAGTTAAATGCATAATTTTGTTTTTTAATATTTATTTTATCATAAGTCTAATTAGTAATCATAATTGAAAGAAAATTAAAAAATATTTGTAAAAGTATTGACAATACTTAAATAGTAGTGTAAAATATAAAAGTATTGTGGTTATCACAAGCTTATGTGGGCTATTAGCTCAGGTGGTAGAGCACTTGACTTTTAATCAAGTTGTCCCGCGTTCGAGTCGCGGATAGCTCACCAAGAGAACTAAATAATTTATCGTTATTTAGTTCCTTTATATTTGGCCCGTTGGTCAAGCGGTTAAGACATCGCCCTTTCACGGCGGAGACATGGGTTCGATTCCCGTACGGGTCACCAAAACATTTTAAAAACGAACTTTACGTTTGTTAAACAGTTTAGTTCATCAAATAATTTAATATTTTGCCACTTTAGCTCAGCTGGCCAGAGCATCGCACTTGTAATGCGAGGGTCCCCAGTTCGAATCTGGGAAGTGGCTCCATATAGGTCAGTAGTCTTGAAAGTATCTTGATTGCTGGCTTTTACACTTTTTAAAAATAAAAATATATCTATTATTTTTTATAATTGGAGGTATGATGAAAGAATACAAGAATAATGAAGAACTTATAGATTATTTAATGTCTAAAAATGTAATTATAAATAATAGAGAATTAGGATGGTGTATAAATGTTTAAAAAAATATGGGATGAATTAACTAGTAAATATGGCGAAGAGTTTGATTGGGGATATTGGGATAGCGATGTATATTTGAAGGAACTTAATAATGAATTAACAGAAAAACATCCTTTATATAATAATATAGAATGTTTTGTTGGAAAGTGTTTTTTTGATGATGATGCTTTATATTTGGAAAAAAATGGTAGGGCTGCAATTATTCATTTAGGGTGGCCAAGCAAGAAAAGGAAAGATATGTCAGGCGAATTCCCTACATATACAGAATTTTTAGATTTAAAAAGTGCAGTAGAATATATAGAAAAAGAGTTTGTTGAATCACGAGAATATTAAGAAGATTATAATAAGAATTTTGGGAAATCATAAATAAGATAAAAAGATTAATTCCGCAGTTTGTTTATTTATAGTTTATTTATAGAACTATATACGCAAATTACAATTTCTGATTATCCTTATTTTCACTTTGATTGTTGTTATATTTTGCATAACCTATAAGTCCTAAAATTATCAATATAATTATTAAAAATATTCACATTACTATTTTTTTATTCATTTAAATCTTCTAATGCTTTATATGCTCCATAATAATCGATAAATGGTTGATGTAATAACATTAAATCTAAATAATCTACTTTTAACTTTTTCATTGATTTCAGTACAAAGTTTTTGCATTTTTCATATCCATAGTTATCTATCCATACTTTTGATGTGATAAATAATCCTTCTCTTTCCACAAGACTTTTTTTATTGCTTTTTGAATTGCATATCCAACTTCTTCTTCATTAAAATAACTTTGTGCTATATCAATCATTCTATTCCAACTTTGATTGTATCTATTACACATCTTTCACAATCCTCCTTGGCTATTGATATACACCATATCCGTTTTTAGGCATTTTTATTCCATTACATAAAGTTACATATTCCATTTTTTTCATTCCTCCTTGATTTTTATTATAAAGTGATATTATATAAATCGATAGTAACTATCAGTCAATAGTTTTTATAAAATTTTTAATATTTTAATTTAATATTTACTATATCTTTGTTGAAATTTAAGGAAAGGTTAAGATTTATTTAATCATTCTTTAAAACTTTTTTTTTCATTTAGTTTTATAATATAAATAGTTTACAAGAAATAGGAGGAACATAAATGAAGAAAAAAAGAATATTGATACTATTAATAATAATTTTAGGAGTATATCTATTTTTTAGAAATATTTCATTTAGTGATATATCTTATAACTTGAATAGATTTATTTCTAAAGTAACTAACACTTTAGAATATAAAATAATTAAACAAGATGTAAATAAAAATTATTTTGGAATAGGACAAGAAGAAGTAACAAATAAAGATGGTTATTTTACTACATTTACAAGTATTGACAATCATAAAAAGATATATATTGAGTATAAACAAAATAGTAATTCTTCTTGGAAGAATAATCAATATTGGGGTGGCACTATGGCAGAGAATGGTTGTGGCATTACTGCACTTGCAATTATTTTAAGTGGATATAATAAAAAATATAATCCAGAAGACCTTAGACAGAAATATTATCCTGTATTAGATTATGATAAACTTTCAAAAGAATTGTCCAATACATTTAATATTAAAAATACAGATTTTTATTATGATAGTTTTCACTTATCTAAAGAAAAGTTGCAAGAACATTTAAAAACCAATAGGCCCATTTTAATTTGTGTATGGAATCATCCACACGATAATCGTTGGACTACTGCTTCACATTATATGGTTCTACTAGCAACTGATGATAAAGATATGGTGTATGTTTCAAATCCAAATCGGTGGAAAAAATGATAGTAAAAGTTCAGGTTGGTATCATTTTAAAGAAATAATTCCTTATATTGCAAAAGCTTTATATATAGAAAGTTATAAATAGACACAACTTTTTTTATATTATAAATTTAAATTTAGAAGAAATGCAACTTTTTTTATATAATAATTATCTATTAAATAGAATCGCGATTACACTAATGAATAAAATTCACAAAAATAAATAATAAAAAATATATATAAATCGAAGGGAAGGAAAAGAAAGCAATGGATAATTTACTAGAAGAAGCACTAAAAGGTGATAAAGATGCATTTTCTTTAATATTTTTACAAATACAAAAGGACTTATATAGAATAGCTTTATCAAAAACAGGAAATAAAGAAGATTCCTTAGATGCAATACAAGAAACAATGTATTATACATATAAAAATTTACATCAATTAAAATCAAAAGACTCTTTAAAATACTGGATAATTAAAGTATTAATAAATGAATGTTACAAAATATATAATAAAAAAAATAAAATAAATCTAATACCAATTGAAAATTCTGAGAAGTATGAAAACAAAGAGTTTTACGAAAAAGATATAGATAGTAATATAAA
Organism: uncultured Clostridia bacterium; assembly: GCA_948857205.1. GTDB lineage: Bacteria > Bacillota > Clostridia > TANB77 > CAG-508 > CAG-269. Next base: position 4,971 of record CAQPRV010000145.1, on the reverse strand, counting down.
ATTTAAAGAATTATTAGCATGTTTAAAAAACAGAGAAAAAATTATTATGATTTTATATTATGAAAATTTATACACTACAAAAGAAATTGCAAAAGTAATGAAAATTAAAGAAAATACAATTAAAAGTATAATAAAGAGGTCGAAAAATAAAATAAAAAAAGATTTGGAGGAAAATAATTATGAAAAATTCAATAAATGAAATAATCTCTAAAACTATAAATTCAAAAAACATACCAAAGGAAATGGGAAATATAATAATTGAAACTACAAATAATTTATACAAAGAAAATGACAAAGAATCAGAAAAAAAATATTATAATAAATATTATAAAATTGTAGCTGGATTATGTGCAAGTATTATTTTAACAACAGGAATTGTTTTTTCAAAAGATATAAATAATTATATAAAAAAAATATTCAACTTACATGAACATGGTATTGGAGCAGAACAAATAGAATCTGCAATATCAGAAAATTATTTGCAATACAATAAAGAAGATTATATTAAATCAAGAGATATAGCTTATAAATTGGAATATTCTTTATTAAATGATATTAATATGATATTTTCTTTAGATTTTATTACAGATTTTAAAATTGATGAATTTAATAATATATCAATTTCAGGATTAAAAATAAAAGATGAAAATGGAAATCAAATATATATAGATAGTGAAGATGAAAAAATATGGACTAAAAATATTGCTACATCTATGAGATTTAATAAAATAGAAAAAATAAAGGATAATGAAATAAAAACAGCAGTTGTATTAGTATCTCCAAGTTTTCCCAATATGGAGGAAGTTTTTATTAGTTTTGATAAGATTACCTTATATACTATAATAAATGGAGAAGTTACAACAAAGGAAGTTGAAGGGAATTATAATTTAAATTTAAAAATTGAGGATAAATTTAGCAATAGAAAAGTAACAAATTATTCTTTTAAGAATTTAACAAAAGATGCTAATTTAAGTTTAGAAAAAGTTATTTTAACTAATACAGGTTTAGGAATAACTTTTAACTGTAAAGATTTTAATTGTATGGGTTATGATTTCGAAATATTAGATAATAATTATAATAAATTGTATTCAAATAAAAATGACATTAATTGTATAGGAAATTCAAATAGATATTTTGCTTGGATAGATATTAGAGATGAAGTTAAAGATTTGAGTAGTTTTATTTTAAAGGTTATTAATTTAGATGGTCAAGCTACAACTTTTATATTAAATAAAATATAAACTAAAATTGCTAATTAATAAAATTTTAGGGGGAATTTTTTATGTATTAATTTATCCATGTTGAAAAAAGATGAGAAAATCTATATAATATAAAAAATAAGTAACCTTAAATAAAATTATAATTTTATTTAAGATTAAATGGAAGGATAAATTAATATGGAAAGAATTGCAATAGTAACAGGTGCATCAAAAGGGATTGGCAGAGAGATAGCAAAGACTTTAGCGAAAAACGGAATAAAAGTAATAGCAAATTATAATAAATCTGAAGAAGAAGCAAAAAAATTAAAAGAAGAATTAAAAAAAGAAAATATTGATATAGATATATTTAAAGCTGATGTATCTAAAAGAGAGGAAATAAAGTTATTAGTAAATTATACTTTGAATAACTATAATAAAATAGATATTCTAATAAATAATGCAGGGATTTCGGAGTATAAACTGTTTACAGATGAAACTGATGAAGATTGGGATAGAATAATAAAAAATAATTTGTATTCAGCTTTTGCGATGTCACAAGAAGTTATTCCAAATATGATACATAACAAAAAAGGATGTATTATAAATATTTCATCAATTTGGGGAATAGTAGGTGGTTCACTAGAAGTAATTTATTCAATTTCGAAAGCAGGGATGGATGGCTTAACAAAAGCACTTGCAAAAGAACTAGGCCCATCTAATATTAGAGTTAATTCAATAGCTCCAGGCTTAATTAATACAAGCATGAATTCAAAATTATCTAAAGAAGAATTATTAGAGTTAAAGGAAGTAACTCCTTTAGGGCGAATTGGAAAGGTTGAAGATATTGCTAAATGTATAATTTGGCTAGTTGATGACGATTTTACTACAGGTCAGATCATTTCCATAAATGGTGGGTGGATTATAACATAAGGCTATAATCTCTAGCTCTTTGAGATTATAGCCTTATATTAGAAAACTCACATCAAACGATAAATTAGAGAAAAATAAAAAACAACTCAATTCAGGTTGTTTTTTATTTTAATTTTGAGATGTTACTTTTTTTCTTGAATAATTTCCAGATATAAGTTTTGGAAAATATGTAATTATTTTATATACTGCTAAACGTATTTTTTTACTCCATAAATATGATTTTCTTAATTTTTTTGCAGTACCTAGAGAGACTTGTTCATCTTCTAATACTAGTAATTCTTTATTTACTTTTTCTAATGGAAAGATATAATTTTGACTATCATTATTATCCCATTCATTGTTCTCATTTTTAAAACAGAAATTAAATGATTCACCTTCTAATAAGTTTATTTCAGCTTGAAATCCTAAATCTGTTTTTTCCATTTTTATATCTTTAACGTTTTCCCAATTTAATCCAAATCCATAATGAATTGAAACTTCTTCAGAATAATCTTGAAAAAGCTTTCCTGTATATGATATTTTAACTTTACTATTCTCAACTAATTTATCAGTATTAAAAAATATGTTTTTAGTTAATTCCATTGATATTCTCTCCTTATTTATCTTTTGCTATTCACATTATAATATTAAATTCTACATTATTCAAGTATTTTTTAAAATTGTAAATAAAATGTAATATTCCTTTTTTGATAAAAATTCAAATGTAATAATAATTTAAAACGTACATATTATAGTAATAATTAAGAATATAGTGTTACTATAAGTTTTAGAAATAGTGTAAGTATTGGAATTAAATCTTTATTTATAATAAACACAATTATTGTCAAAAAAGGTCATTTATGGTATATTAAAAGTGTAATATTTAATAAGGGGATAATAAGGTTGAAAAATTTAATTCTTTTCTGACCAGATTTGTGCCTTAGGAAGGAATGAAATTAAATATGAAAGAAAGTGTTAGGGGAGATGTAACAAATAGAACAGAAGATAATATTTTAAAACAAGATAAAACCTCAATAAAGGGAAAGCATAAAAAAGAGAGATTTAAAAAGATGGAGAAAGAGAAAACAAACTATAATAATATAAATCCAAAAGAGTATAAAAATAAAAAGATAAAAATAATAATTATAACTATATTTTCTATAATATTTTTATTGATTATATCAACTATTTTTGCTATTTTAAATATAGGTAAAGAAACTATAATAAATGGAGTTTCAATAGAAGGAATAGATATATCTGGGTTATCAAAAACAGAAGCTATAGATAAGCTAAATAATTTATATCAAGCGAAAAAGGAAAAAGAAATAGGATTGAAATATGAGAACTATGTTACAACATTAAATCTTACTGTTATGGAAGTTAATTATGAAGTGGAAAAAGCAGTTGATGAAGCTTATTTAATAGGTAAAAATAGTAATATTTTTATTAATAACTATGTTATTTTATTTACTCTTATTGGAAAGAAAAATATAGATGTAAATATGAACTTAAATGAAGAAATAACTAAACAGACAATTGATGATATAGGAGTAAAACTTCCTGATGTTGTAATAGATTCTAGTTATTCAATAGAAGGTGATAAATTAATAATCACAAAAGGGAAAAAGGGAATTTATATAGATTCACAAGTTTTACTAGATAAAGTTAAAGATAATTTAAATATTATTAATATAATTGAAGATGATATTGAAATACCAGTTATAAATAAAGAACCTCAAAATATTGATATACAGAAAATTCATGATGAAATATATAAAGAAACAAAAGATGCATATTATACAAAAAATCCATTTACTGTTTATCCAGAAGTAGAAGGGGTAAATTTTGATATTGAATCAGCAAAAACTATCTTACAAGAAGAAAAAGATGAGTATGAAATTCCACTTATAATTACAAAGCCAAAAATTACACTAAAAGATATAGGAACAGAAGCATTTCCAGATAAGTTGTCTACTTTTACTACTAGATATGATGTGAGTAATAAAGGCAGAACTACTAATTTGAATATTGCTTGTCAGAAAATTAATGAAAAAGTAGTATTGCCTGGAGAAACTTTTTCATATAACAAAGCTTTAGGAGTTAGATCAGTAGAAACTGGGTATAAAAATGCTAAAGTTTATTCAAATGGAGAAGTTGTTGATGGAATTGGTGGAGGTATTTGCCAAATATCATCTACATTATATAATTCTGCATTAATGGCAAATTTAGAAATTGTAGAAAGAAGAAATCATCAATTTGTTACATCATATGTTCCAGCTGGTAGGGATGCTACTGTTGTTTATGGAATGACTGATTTTAAATTTAAGAATACACGAAAATATCCTATAAGGATTATTGCAAGTGCAAAAAATGGGATAGCCACAGTATCACTTTATGGAATTAAAGAGGAAAAAGAATATGCTTTTTCATTTAGTACTAAAACTATTGCATCTATTCCATTCACTACTAAATATGTTGACGATAATACATTACCTGTAGGAAAAGAAAGAGTAAAACAAAAAGGTGCTAATGGTTTAAAAACTGAAACCTATATAACTAAAATGCTAAATGGCAAGGTGATTTCTACCCAATTGTTATCTAAAGATACTTATGATGCAATGACTAGAATTATTTTAAGAAATACAAAGTCAAAGGAATCTGATAATTCTCAAAAAAATGAGAATACTAATAAAGAGAATAGTAATGATGCAATTAAACAAGAGGATATAAATAAACAACAAAACAATATTAAGTCTAATACAAATATTGTTAATAATAAAATAAATACTAATTTAACAAATAAAGAAATAAGTAATTGACAAAGCAAGTAAAAAATATTATAATAATCATATAAAAGAGTGTT
>CAQPRV010000144.1 GCA_948857205.1 uncultured Clostridia bacterium | reverse complement strand
TCTATCCCATTATCCTCTATTATTACTGATGATGTCTTTTTATATGTTATTGTCATATCTATTTCTGTATCATAATTATCTTTTATCCATTTTGCTATTTCTTCTATTTTTGGGCTTATTATTTGCTTTTCACTTGCTAAACCTAGCCTTGCTTCTGTTATTAATAATTTTAATTCTTCCTTTGCAGTTTCTTCATTTGTTTTTTCTCCTGCAGTTGTTGCTCTTTTTAGTATTCCATTTTCCCCTGTTAATGTTATTATTGTTACTCCTGCTAGTATCAACAATACTATTATAGTTATAACTAACGCTATTAATGTTATTCCGCTTGTTTTCATTTGTTATTTTCATACATACCTCCATTATCTTATGTAATCATGTTATTACATACTTTTTTATATTTATAACATTCTTAATTTATTTTTTCAATACATTCTTAGTTATTTATATAAATAGTTTAACCATATTATTTTTAATTCATTCAAGCTTTATCTTAGAATACCTAGAATACAGTATTTGAAGAAAATAGAGAAAAAGAACCTTTTAAACTGCTTTAAATTAAATAATAAAAAATGCCAAAATTCTCCGTCCCCAATGGCAAACTATTGAATTTCCGTAGTATTTTGTCGAAATAAAATATCTAAAAATAAAAAAGTGAAACAATAATGTAATACAAACTTAAAAAAAGAAAGACAAAAGTAGCAAAAGCCAGTTCCGTAAACATAAAGAGCGAGAAAAATGTAACAAAATAGAATTGGAAAAAAACTGATATTGAATAATTGCGAGAAATTTTTTATATTAAAAATGATATATAAACGAAAAAAGGAGAAAAGTAGTATGAAAGACAAAAGAAAGTATTTGATTGGAATAACAATCATGACAATTATTATTGGTATAGCTTTAGCAATGTTTTTTTCATTTGTAAATGCAGATTTAAAAAACGATTATGTTATTGATATACTTGAACAAGAAAAAGAAAAAGAGACAGAAGATGCAAAAATTAAGCAAACAATAATAGAAAGTGAATCAAATGATACAGAATTAACGTATCAGATTGAAGTATCTAATAAAGCAGGAAAGGATAATCATCAAGTTGCTATTATATTAGATAACTCATATTCTATGACTGTTAATACAACTGCTAATAATGCAAAACAAGTAGCTAGAAACCTAGCTAATAATTTGTGTGGTTCAGCAAAAGTATCTTTTGCTAGTAATGATGGACTTAGAGTAGGAATGGCTGCAAATAGTGCAACTACTATAAACAATTCAATAAATAGTGTTAATTTTACTAGTACAAAAGACTTAGGAACAGGAATACAGAGTGCATATAATAGTTTTAACTTATCAGATTCAACTGCAATTAAAACAATTATAATTATTACAGATTCAACTGATATAGTAAAAGCGAAATATGACCAATTAGCAAGTCAAAATATTAATGTAGTAACAATTACTACTGGAATAACAAATAATGTAATTGGAACAGCAGAAGAACCTACATATGGATTAATCTATATGCTTGACACTTTAATTTCAAAGGCAGATGTTGTTACTAACTACTTATTAAAAGACCTTACAGGTGTAGAAGTTAGAAACACCTTTACAGAACATGTCTTAGAATATTTTGATATAACATTAGTAACTACATCAAATACTACAAGAACAGATAATGGATTTACATGGACTCCACCAACTATAGGAAAAAATAATGCTACTTTTAAATATAAATTAAAATTAAAACCAGGAAAAGAAATTGATAGAAACATAATATATAAAGACTGGTATTCAGCAGAAACTGTAAATCTATCTTATAGTATGAGGAGTACCCTAAAAAATTTAGATGTTGAAAAAACAGAAGGACCTAAATTTAGAATTTGCGAAACATATTCTATGAGAATAAAAGCAGTAAGTTCTGATAATAATTATTTACCTGTTGAAGGTGTAGTATTTAACATAAGTGGAACAGGACTAAAAGAACCAGTAACTGTAACATCAGATGCATATGGATATGTAACAATTGATAAATTAAGAAAATTAGATACTGTTAATTATGTAATAGAACCACAAGTAGATATTAAAGGATATTCACAAGAAAACACTTCACCAAGAACAATTGAAATAAACAATGATTATTTAGGTAGAAGAGTAATTGAAGTAGTAAATTCAGATGGTTTAAAATATACTGTAGATGATGACAGAAGAATTGTAAACTTAGAATTCCCAATTGAAACACAAAAATTTGGTCTAGAAGTTAATTTAACAGAATTGTATAATAAAACAGTACCATTAGAAGGAGTTGAATTTAGATTAATTCAGCCAACAGTTAATAATAAATATGATATGAAAGCATTATATGGAAAAACAGATAGTAATGGACAAGTAATCTTTAAACCAACAATGATGATGCCATCAGAGTCAGAAAAAACATATGAATACATATTATCACAAATGTCAGAATTACCAGGTTATAGCTCAATGGGAAATGTAACATTAAGAATAACATTCGATAGTATGGGAAATATGCTAAAAATAGTAAAAGTATATAATGACAAAGTAACTGCAGAATTAATTGACCCAGGATATGCAGTAGTTAATGTAGGAAATGAAAATGTACTTACAGATGGATTTAATTTTGAGTTAAATTTGACAGATTCAGAAACAGGAAATGGAATTGATGGAGCAGATTATAGTATACAAGTAGTAGACTATAATGGAGCAACATATAATTATAATAGAAATATAACAACAGATAACGGAAAAATTAATTTAATGTTACCAGGTTCAGGATATGTAACAATAAAAGTAGTAGAAAATTCTCCTGCACCAGGATATGCTAAAAATTCTACAAGCAATGAAATATTAGTACAAAGATTAAATAACACAGTAAATCAAATTGCAACTAGAACTCCAGCTGATTTAGATGTAACTGCAGATTCTAATAATGACAAAGTAATACTTAACTTACAATCAAAATTAAAAGGTGAAAGAAATGTAGTAAGGGTAGAAGTAATCGATAAAGACGAGTTAGATGAAGAAGGTAATCCACTATACTACATACCAGATGTAGAATTTAAGTTAACAAATACTGTTACAGGGGCAGAATATACCACAAATAAAACAGATGAAAAAGGAATAGCAGAGTTTGTAATTGATGATGAACCTCAAGGAACATATAAATATAAAATTGAAGCAATAAATATACCTTTTGGATATAATGCATTTGAGCCAATTAAATTTAATTTGGAATTTGATAAAAATAAACATATATGTAATGCAAATGATTTAGGTGGACCAATAGACTTTATAGAAGCAAGAGATGAAGATGATGGCTATAATAAATTACATACTGCCTTCATAAGAACACATTTATCAATAGATGATGATAAATCATACTTATTTGAAGTTGAGCTAAAAGATGCGGAATCAAAAGATGGAATTAAGGACGCATTATATGATATAGAAATTAAAGCAGGAGAATTTGTAAAAAATATTGTAGCAAGACCAACAGATGAAAATGGTAAAATACAAACACGTATATTTATAGATAAATCAACAACAAATTTAATTGAGATAATAGCTACAGAAAAACAAGCAGCACAACGTTATATTGCAGATACAATACCACAAGAACTTGCTATAGATATTTCAAATAACACTATTACACATACGCCAGCAGAAATATTACCATCAGATACAGGAATTCATAAATATGCAACATTAGAAGATAATACAATAACATATCATCATACAAATAGAAAGAAAACAGCAGATGACATATTATTAAACTTATCAATAAACACAATTAGCAAAGATAGTGAAATGGATCATGCAATACCAATAGGTGGTACATCTTTAGAAATTACAAGTATAGTAAAAGAGCAAACTACAGGAGGACAAGAGTTAAAATATCCAAAAATAGTAGATCCAGATACAAATGAAAGATTACATAAAACAGTAACAACTCCTACTGATGACTTAAATCTTGGACACATTGAATTAAAGGGATTACAAGTAAAAGAATTTAAAGATAGAAGTGCAACATATATTGTTACAATTCTTGTTAACAAAAAGAAAACTGTAAAATTAAGAATACAATTAGGATATAATGCTAAAGATGAAATTGAGTGTACTGGTATAGAAGTTCCACAAGGTAATGAATTAATTCCATTTGATTGGGGAAAACAAAAAGTATCATCAGTAACAAACAATGGATATGAGATAAGTGTAACATTAAACATTCGTGCTGATTATGATGAAACAGGTAACTTATCATTAGATTTAATTAAAAAGAGTATAGATGATGAATCAATATTAAGTGGAGCAAAATATGATGTAATAGTAGAAAGATCAGATGGAAGTAAACTTATAAATAAAGATATAGAAATAACAAATGACATAGAATATGATGGATTATATGTTCCATTAGATTCAAAAATATATATAACAGAAAAAGAAGCTCCAAAGGGATATTCAGTAAATGATAGCACAATCGTATTAAAAGTTAGTGCAATAGATGAATTAACTAAAGAAGTTACATTAGAAGTAGACAAATCAACAAGTTCTAAAGTTAAATCTAAAATCAAACTAAATAAAGGAGCACCAATACTATTAGCAAGTGGAGCAGTCCAAAGTGTATATTCTTTAGATATGCTTGATGCTAGGGAAGATATATTTGAATTACAAATAGATGCTATAGATAAAGATAACCAAAGTAAAGGAATACCTAATGCTAAATTTAATATAGATACTAGCAAAGGTTCTCATAAAACAACAAAAGAAACTGACAAAAAAGGTGAAGTATCTATAAAAGTTGGAGGAAGATATGACTCTGCAACTTCACCAGTAACATATACAATTGAAAATGTTCAAGCAGGAGAATACTATAAAAAATTAATAAATAAAATAAATATGCAAGTATACTTCACAGATGAAAATGAAGTAGATGTAATGGCAACTTTAGCAGGACAAACAGATCCACATTATGTTGTAAATGGAACTAATGTAGGAGATTGGTGGATTGTAACTACAAATAAAAAAGACAAAAAAGGAAATATAGTAAAAGATATAGAATTAAAAGTAGTTATGGAAAAACAAGATCCATTAAAAGTTGAAATTGAAACAGTAGATAAATTTAGTAACCAAGTTATAACAACAGATATGGGATATTCAATAAGAAACTCATTAGGAATAACTAATGGAATCTTAGACTCTAATGTAATAAAAGCAAGTGTAAATTATGTATTAACAAATGGTGTTGAAACATATGATCTAATGCAAACTGTTGCAACAGGAAGTAAATATATTTCATTAGATAATTTATCATTCACAGTTACATATGACTCAAATGGAGATATAAATGCTAGTATACCTGTAACAACAAATAATAGTAACTTACAAGTAGTTAGTGCAACAGGAAAAACATTAAAATTAAGAGTATATGTAGAACCAATGGTACCAATAACATTTGAAAACTCTAGATATTTTGACCATAATGTTAAATTACAAGGAGCAGAATTCGAGATTGTAAGTGCAACTAACGTTGCATTAGGACAAGCGACAACTGGAAATAATGGAAAAGGTGTTGCATATATAGGAAGATTTGGAACTTCACAAATAATAAGATATAGAATAAAACAAACAAAAGCAGCAGTAGGATATGCTACAATAGAAGAATTTGAAATAGATGTTGAATATGGAGCTAATAGAGAAATATTATCAGCAAACTTAGTAGTTCCAGATAATAGATTTGTAACTGTAGGAAAAATACAACCTTCTACATCAGCACATTATGGATATATAGGAAATGATAAAGGTATTGTAACAATTGAAATATTCAGTTATCCAGAAATGGTATTTAATATAGAAAATGTAGATAGACAAGATAATACTAAAAAATTAGCAGGAGCAAATTATCAAGTAACATCTTCAATTGGAACAGAAGATAATAATGTTACAACTGGAAGCGATGGAATAGGAAAAGCACATTTAGATAGAACAGTACTAGATAATTCTATAGTTTATACAATTAAAGAAATAGCACCAGCACCTAATTATCAATCATTATATATTTCTGCAAAAATAGAAGTATTCTTTGATGAAAATGGATATGTAAACAGTGCAAACATCTTAAGAAGAGATGATGTAATGAGTTACACAATTCCAGAGGGAGCAAGTGCAGATGTAAATCCAGAAGATTTATTTAGAGTAGATATTACAATACAAAGTAATGTACTAGAAAAATTAAGCATACACAAAGTTGATAAAGATGACCCAAGTATTGTACTTAAAGATGTTGATTTTGAAGTAACAGCAAGAGTATCAAAAAATTCTATAAGTGGTTATACAGAAGAAGAACTAAATGAATTAATTATAGATAATGGAACCATGTCAAATGATGATTACTTAGGAGAAGTAATTGAAAGACTAAAAATTAATTCAGATGATATTCTTGAAATTAGAAAAGAAATTGTAGTTGAAGAATTTATAAAAGAATTACAAAACGCAAATTCTATTACACAAGAACAATATGATAATGTTATGTCAGGAATTAATGGAACAGACAAAATAAATAGATTAATAGATTTAAAACTTATGAAAAAAGGTCAAAGTAATACTTTAATTAAAGATGTTACTAATTTACAAGTAATTAATGTATTAATTAGTGAAGAGAAAGTTACACAACCTACTGTAGATGATTTACTAGATGAGGTAAAAAGGCTAGTAAAAATAGATGTAGATAGAGCAACAACAGATGCAGCTGGAAATACAATAGCATTAATGGATAAAACATTAGCAAATAAAACAATAGAATATACTATAAAAGAAACAAGAAAAGCTATGGGATATGATTGGCCAGATGAAATCATTATATTAGAAGTACAATATGACAATACAGGAAAAATGGCAATAGATACTAGAACAGGACTTCCTTTAGTTAAAAAGATATCAGGAGATATGGAAATTACTAATGTAAATGTTGAGGATTTCCAAGTAGACTTAACATTATATAATAAACCAAGTGATGAAATTCAAATTCATATAACTGTTGAAGATGTATATGATGGAAATAAAAGACTAGAAATAGGTGAATATAATGCATACTTAACTAATGCAAACTTTGTAAAAGATCCAAAATACCAAGCAACACTTGCATCTAATGGAGCATCTAGTGCACAAGTATCAAGTAATACTAACTTAGGAATACAAACAACAACAACTGGTGCACATGGAGAAGATATTGCAAGTTTAGGAGTATATGAAGAAAAAGCAGGAACTAGAATATTAAAAATTGATGAAGTAACCAAGCCAGATAGATATTACATAGGAAATCAGGCATATTTCAGCACATATCAAAGTATTAAATATAATATGTTATTTAATATAACATTTAATGATGAAGGAGGCATTGTAGAAGTTGGACCTCATACTTGGGGAGCACAGAATATTACATTAGGTGGATATAATGCAGATTCAAGATATTTAAAAATTACACATACAAGAAATACTATTGATATAACGATAAGATATTATCCAATGCTTGAAATGGCTGTACATGTACAAGACAAATATACTAAACAACCTGTATCAGGAGAGAAATTCTTAATTTCTACATCTGATTATAATCCAGGTAATTCACAAGTATCAGCAGGATTAATAGATGCATTACTTGATGCAAAAAATTATGAACAACATTATAATGATACAGAAATAGCACCAATTGATTCTAGCAAATTATATAAAGATTATATTTACAAAGGATGTGCACCAATAGAAGCAGAAAGAAAAGATTTAGGATCAGACAATTATAAAATAAGAAAATTCTATATTTATGAAGAAGCAGAGCCAAAACAAGATCGAAACTATCAAAAATATAGAAAGAGAGATGCTAATACAACACTTGAGAAACAAATAGGTGCAATAGCTGTAAAATATGATCCTAAAGGTGAAGTAATTGAAACTTGGATAGATTCAGAAACATCTCATAATAATATACATAGTGGATATTTAAGTTCATTAATTGTAGATTATGGAGATGGCATAAATGATAATAAACATCATGTAGACTTAACAATTGAATATGCACCAAGAACTATAGTAACAGCTAAAGCTGAGGACAGTTTAACACAAGTAGGAATGGAAGGAGTACAATTTGATCCTTACTTAAATGATACAGAAGTTAGTAAAACATCTTATGAATATAGAACAGAAAACAATTACTATACAAATTCTAATGGATACACAAATTGGACATATTGGGGAGCTAATATAGATAATGGAGTAGCAGTATACAAGATAAAAGCTTCTAATCTAAAAGAAGGATATTTATCAACAGATGCAGATACAACAATAGAAGTAGAAGTAACATATGACTCAGAAGGAAATATAGCATCTGCTAAAGTATTAAGTAGAAATACATTTAATGATGCAAATGCATATATTGATGAAAGTTGTTATGGAACTACAGAATTGAAATTGATATTCAAGATGGAAAGAACACTTGGATTACAAATTAATAAAATAGACAAATATGATAGTACAGTTAACTTAGCAGCTAAATTCAAAATTACATCAGACATCGACTCAAGTATTACTAATGGAGAAGAATTTATTATTAATACAGCAGATCAATCACCACAAGTAGCAGGTAGAATGTTAGCAGGAAAGACTGTAGAATATACACTATCAGAAGTTGGAGTACCAGATGGATATATAGCACCAGGTAATACATTAAAAATAAGAGTATCATATAATATGAATGGAACAATAAAGAGTATAAAACCAGTAGATAGCTTTACAGAACAATACTTAACAGTAAATTATTATTGTGAAACTCCAAGAACAATAAATGGTACTGTAAATAAAGATATAGAAATAACAATTACAAATGAGCCAAAATTGGCAATAGAACTACAAATGTTAGATAAATTCTACAATAATATTCAATTAGAAAATGTAGAATTAGCAATTTCAAACAATAAAGGTGACACTGGAGTTGGAAATCTAGTTACAAATAGCTCAGGTTCTATTTCAACATATGTTGGACCAGTATATCCAAATGAAACAATTACATATACAATAGAGCAAAAAACAAAAGCATCTGGATATTATAAATTAACAGCACCAATAAGCTTTACAGTAAAATTTGATGAATCAGGAAAAGCAGTAGATATTCCAAACTTAACAGATAGTTATAGTCAAGAATATGCAAAATTACTAAATAATGATTTAAGCACATTTAGAAATACACATACTGCAAGATTAGAGATTTATAATATGCCAGAAGATGTTAAACTTGGCATAGCAAAATATGACCAATTAACAAAAGCACCATTACAAAATGTTCAATTTAAAGTAACTGTTGAAGAAAATGGATTAACACATGATGTTACAGGAATAAATACTAATACAGAAGGTTTAGCAGTAGCAAAAATTGACACATTTAAAGAAACCGCAACAGGTAGAGTAGTAACATATACAATACATGAAGTAAATCAACCAGACTCATATAGAAGAATGCAAGATTTAGTAATAAAAGTTGTATATGCAGCAGACGGAGGAATTACTAGTTGGCTAGAATTAAGTAACAATAGTGCATTAGAATATGATATATATGCAAGAGGAAATACTAGTATAGTTAAAGTAGACAATAAATATGTACATATGGACTTAAAAGTACCAAATGATAATACATATGACTTAATGGTAAAAGATGAAGACTCTACATATAGTGGTCTTGGAATTGAAGGAACAAAATATGATGTTACTGTAGATGGAGTAATTAAAGAATTACCAGAAACAGATACACTTGGAAATACAAGTGTTACAAAACTAAAAAATAGTGGAAATTTCAAAATTGTAATAGCAGAAAGATCATTAGGAGAAGGTTACAGAAGAAATACTCAAAATAATATTACATTAGAAATACAAAAAGCAGCAGTAGGAGCATATAGTCTAAAATTAGATACTGCAAGTATGACAGATTACACTATTACAACTGGAATATCTTCTAAACCAACAGAATTAGTTTATAATGTAGTATTAGATGCTACAACAGGAAATACAGCTATTGTGAAAATTGATGAAACTTATGGAACAATACAAGTAATATTCAAAAATGAACCAATGTTAGAATTAACATTATTAAAACAAGATATAAATACAAAAATTCCATTACAAGGCGTAAAATTTGAAATTACTGCAAAAGATATAAATACAGGTGTAATAGATACAATTACTACTGAGGAAAATAATTTAACAGGAAATGATGGTAAATTGTACTTTGACTTAGGTTCACCAATTAAAAATACAACCATAGAATATACAATAAAAGAATTGACAAACCCAGAACCTACTACAACATATAGTGTTATAATGCAACCACAATCAGTAACAGTAGTATATGATAACTTTGGAAAGATAATGAGTATGGAGCCTAATACAGATAGCCAATTAAGAACACAAGCAATATTAAAATATAAAAATGAAGAAGAAACAGACACACAAAAATCAAATTGTAGAAGCTTGATGTTTATAGTTGGAAATGGTGTACTTGGTGAAGAAGGATACAAAGTAAAAATAGTATCACAAGATGCAACAACTGGTAAAAGAATAAATGGTTCAAAATTTGATGTTGAAGTAAAAGATAGTGCTAATACAATATTAGCGTCACTTCAAGGTGGTGTAACTCAAAACTTAAGTACAGATGGTAAGTATTATTCAGATAAGGACTTAAAATCAAAAGATGTAATTGAAAAAGGTATAGTAAAAACAAAAGGAATAACACAATCAGGAAAAATTTATATTAATGTAAATCAGACTGAATTCAAAGAAGGATATACTGCTGGAACACAAAAGACAGATGGTATTGTAGCATTAACAACAAGTCTAATTGCTAATCCAAATGGAAGTCAAGATGATTTATTAGAAGCTACAATAGATGATAGAGACGGATTAGAAGTTAGTGTAAATGAAAGTGCTAGGGAAATTACTATTGTAATTAAAAATGAAAGTAGAGTAACTTTAAATATTACAAAAGTTAAAAATGTATTAGATGCAAAAGGTAATAAGAAAGAAGAAGTAGTTAGTGGAGCAACATTTACTATAACATCTGAAATACTTACTGCAACAGAACATAGACCAACAGATTTAAATGTTACTACAAGACCAACAGGAGATAAAGGAACTACATCTGAATCTATAGGAGAAGCTATTGCACAAAAAGGAATAGTATATACAATACATGAAAATGACTTAGAAGGTTATGAAAAGATTGAAGATATACAAATCTATGTATTATATGGTTTAGATGGATACATCAAAGAATGTGAATTATTAAGCAATTTTGCTGATGTAAGTAACGAAGTTCTACAGAAATGTATTGGAAAGAGAGAAATAGACTTAAAAGTATTTAATAAACCAATTATAAGTGACTATAAAATAGTTATAGAGAAGCATCATATATCAGATGATATATATAAAGATTTAATACCAGGAGTTGAATTTAATATAAAAGTACAAGAAGAGTTTGGAAAGACTAAAGAATGGAATGCTATAACAAATATTAATGGTCTTATAATAAGTGATTACTTTAGTGGACATGGAATAATTAAGATAGACATACAAGAAATTCTTCCTGTACCTAAAGGATATAAAGCAAATCCATTTGTAATGCATACTGTATACAAAAGAGATGAAACAACAGGATGGATTGAACAAACAAGTGCAGATCTTAATGCAGAAGTTGACCAAGAGAATCAAATTATATACTTAAAACCAGTAAATGAATTTGCTGATAACACATATGCATTAACAATAGATAAAATAGATATTACAACAAACAAGATGATTGAAAATAATAGTGCAACATTTGATGTAGAAATTACAAAAGAAGAATCAGAGCCAGAAGTAAAACCAGATGAAACAACTGAACCAGATACAGAAGATAAAGATATTGAGAGTGAAACTAGAGATGCTAAAGAAGTTGTAGGATTTAAAGAAGTTATAGAAGACATAAAAACAGATAATACTGGTAGAGCAACAAAGATAGGAATACCATTACCAGAAGAGCCAGGAACATATATCTTTGAAATTAAAGAAAAAGGAGTTCCAACTGGATATGTAAAAGATCCTTCACCAATAAAATATAGAGTAGTAATTCAAGAAAACAAAGAAGGAGTTAGATCAATTAAGAGTGCTGAAAAGATATCAGGTGATTATAGTTCTATATTAAAAGTTGGAAAGAATATATTTGCGATAAAAGTAGGAAATGAAGAAGAAAAAGCTGTTCTTGATGAAAATGAATATAAGATAGACATTGCAAAAGTTGATAAAGACAAAAAGTTAATTGAGGGAGATGCAATATTCAAAATTACTGCACCAGATGGAACAGTACAATATCTTCCAACAGAAGATGGTAAAATATACTTACATAAATTAGCAATGCCAAAAGAAGAAGGAACAATAATATATAAAATTCAAGAGATAATGGCACCTGAAGGATATAAACTTGATAGAACAGAGAAAACATTAAAAGTTAAATTTGTTAAAGATACCGAAGCTACAACAGAAGAAAAAGTTATGTTAAAAATAGAAAGTGCAGAAGTTACAGGCACAAATATTGAAGTAACATCAAATACAGAAAAGAGCGTTTCAGTTAGTGTTACAAATGAAAAAGGAATAAATGAAGGCGAAGAAAGTAAAGATAAATATAGTATTATCTTAAATAAGGTAGACCAATATAAGAGACCAATTACAAAACCAGCTAAATTTGAAATAACACTTGAAAATGGTCAAAAAGTAAAAGCTGCTACAGATAAAGATGGAAGAATTGTAATAGAAGATGTTGCAACACCATCTAAGGAAGGAAAATACACATATGTAATACAAGAAGTAACTGCACCAGAAGGATATAAATTAGATTCAGAATATAAAATATTAGAATTTACATTTACTAATGTAGATGGAGTTATGACAATAACAGCAGTAAATGTAGTATCTGGTAGCCATGTATCAGCTAAAGCTATTAATACAGGAAGGGCAGCAGAAGTAGAATTTGTTGATGAAAAACAAGGACTAGAAGATGGTAAATATTCAGTTAGTGTTAAAAAAGTAGATAAATCTGGTAATGTTATAACAAAACCAGCAAAATTCAAAGTAGTATTACCAAATGGAAAAGCACAAGAATTATCTACAGATAAATATGGTATATTTGAATTTAATGGTATTGACTTACCAAAAACAGAAGGAAGTATAGAATACAGATTTAAAGAAATTGAAGCACCAGAAGGATATAAATTAGATTCAGAAGAAAAAGTAATACAAGTTACATTCAAAAGGGTAAATGGTAAAGTTACATTAACAGGTGCAAAAGTTAAATCTGGAAGCAACATAAAAGTTGAAGTTAAAGGTGGAGAAGTATTAGTATCAATAACTAATAAATCTAAATCTGATAGTGATAATAATACAAACAATACAAATACAAATAATACAACAAATAACACCAATACAAATAATACAACAAACAATACAAACACGAATAATACAACAAGCAATACAACCAATAATACAAATACGAATAATACAACAAATAATACAAATACGAATAATACAACAAATAATACAAATACGAATAATACAACAAATAATACAAATTCAAATAATACCACAGGCAACATTACAATAAATACTAACAATAACACATTTGGTGGAAATACAATTGTAAGTGGAAATACAAGCGGTGGAAACACAAGTGGAGGAAATACAAGTAATAATGTTAATGGAGGAAATACAAGTAATAATGTTAATGGAGGAAATACAATATTTAATATAATTACTAATAAAGATGATAAAACTCAAGGATTTGATATACAAATTAAAAAATATTTGACAAGTATTACTCAATTATATACTGATACTAATGAAAAGAAAGTAATTAATATAGCTAAAACAGATAAAGCAACTAAATTAGAGGTAAATGCAAACAGATTACCATACTTAAGTTTACAACTAGAATATAAAATAATTCTTACAAATGTTGGAACAGAATCAGGTATAGTAAATTATATTCAAGATAAGATGCCAAATAATTTAACAATTGATTTACCTAAGAATAGAAATTGGAATCAAAATGGTGATATTATTACATATACATTAGGTGAAGTAGAATTAAAACCAGGAGAAAGCAGAGAAGCTACAATTATATTAAAATATGATGGTGGAAATCATAATCCAGGTCCAATGGTTAATTATGCAACATTTGTATCAGAAGATGCTGATGTAAATAATAGAAATGATTTTGATAAAGCAACATTCATATTATCAATTAAGACAGGTTATGAATTCGTAATGTATGGATTATTAACATTAACAATGCTTGTAACATTTGGAACAGGTGTATACTATATTAAAAAATATGTATTATAATAGTTAATTAATAAAAGGATTTAAAAAAGTCCTAATGAAAAATGAGATTTAAGTTATAATTTTAACTTGAATCTCATTTTCTAAATATTAAATGTTTAACTAATATTATTTTAGAGTTGATAGTTTTCTGAACTTTTTTCAATTTTATTTGGATTTATATTTATATTATTATCTAATCTATTATCTAAAATTTCTTTAATAATTTCTAATTTTTTAATATCAATTGACTGTGAATAGCAATGGTCATAAAATCTAGTACCATTTATTGATGTTCTATCTTTTCGGTCTAATAAGAAATTTATTTGTGAATAGACTTTACTAATATGTTCTTGTGGAATAACTGTTGCAACTGAATTTAATACATCTAATAATTTAGTTAATTGATTAGAATTTTTCTCTGGATTCCATACATCATCTCTATATGAAGTGGAATTAATAGACTGAACAGTTTGAAGAGTTATATTATTTTCTCTTATGTTAAAAAAGCTATCTATAGTCTCTTGAGAAATTGTACCAGTTTCTTCAATTTCTTTATTTATATAATTTAAATTTTCATCTAGGCTTTGTTCTATCTTAGGAATGTATATACTCTTTCCAGGTACTAACAATAATTCTATTTTTTGATCAATACCTTCTTCTAAATATTGTTTTTTTAACATTTTGTACTTTTGTACTGCTACCTCTGAAATTTTATCAAAGCAAAGTATATACCTAGGATACACATTGTTTAAGACTGTTTCATTATGTTCTTCTGTTGTACAGTTTATTAAATCCTTTGTTGTACGATTCTGAGTTGACCTATTTGTAACTCTTTGTTCATTTCCATAAATATCTTTCTTTTTGGTTGTTGATAAATCATGTTTACCTTGTATAGAAACTTGAGAAATATTTTCTGGAACATATGCATATTTTAGTTCATCATCTTGAATAGCAGACATAGAATGTGCTAACATTTTATTGCTTATTATTGAAGTGCATCTATTGTTTGAATTTAGTGTTCTATTAAGCATATTAGATTTTATTTTTGATTTATCCATCCCTAATTTAACTTTACTAATTTTGCTACAGTTTGGCATAGCAGTTGTCATTGATAATATAAAGTCTTGACCTTGTAATACTTTAACAGGTATATTTTCCCCTTTATATTTTACTTCTGCATTTTCTATACTATCTAGCATTTTTTTTGTTTTATTTAATTCATCTATTAAGTCATGTTTCGATAGTGTACTAAGATCCTGACCGTGTTTTATCTAAAAGTGCATTAAAATTGCAATTTTCAATATTTTTATGATAACTATATAATTTATCCTTAAATTCTTGGATATTCGTAGAATCCATAACATTTATAATATTATTTATTACTGTATCAGTAAAATCATCATTTTCCTTATCTACATTTTCGGCTATTTTTTCCTCTTTTTTATATTTTTTATAATAATATAACTCATCTATAATGTTTTCTTCTAATTCTTGTCTAAATGCTTTGTTTGGACAGTCTATATTTACTAAAGAATTTATTAAATTACTTTTTGCATCTTCTAAAGATATATTATTATCAATTAATATCTTATTAATACAAAATTCATTATAGTTTAATAAATCTTCTATATTTTCAATTTTATATATCTTATTCTTTTTTGTTACATATTCAATAAGTCTAGGGTCATCTTTCCATTTGCCATTTTCAATAAGAAGTCCTATTATTTTGTCATTTTCTTCTTCATTTTCATTATCTAAGATTTTTGTCTTTCTTGAGAATTCAATTAAATCTAACAAATTTTGAGCATTAAATCTCAAATTTTTGTTTTTTAGTAGGTTTAATTTAAGTTCTGTTTCTTGTATTTTTGTTAAGGCTGGATATATTTCTTTTATTGAATAATTTTTTATTTCAGGTATAGAATATATATTTTCATTATATAATGCAACTACTTTATATAATTGATAATTATCTATAAAATCTTGTTCAGAAATTTCGGGATTTTGTTTTGATATTTTACTCCATATACTTTTAAAGTTATTTCCATCTTTATCTTTAGTAGGATTATAACTAAATAATTTTTCAGCGTTATTAGAATCTATAATATCTCTATATTCTTCAGGTGAAAATTCAGCTGATAATAATACTAAATCTCTTAAAGATAAGTTATAACCCTTTTCTCTAATTATGTTTAAATCATTTATTTGTACTTTTTCTATAGGACCTACTAAAGCTGAAAAATTAATATCTATATCACAATAATTAAATAAGTCAAATGCATCTTTGTGATTAGAATACATGTTTTTATATAACATAAATTGTCTGTCAAAGGTTTCTTTTGTAAGTAAAGTTGTTTTATTTTTATTTATTGCATTAAATAATTCTGTTTTTTCTATTTCTTCACCATTAGTTAATCTGTCATTAAAACTTTGTTGCATTCCATACTGTTTAAAGGTTTCATATGAGAACAATTCTTGTAATTTCCCATTATTTCTTAAAGTTTCTAGTGTTCCTTCTTTGTAGGAACTAACTATTTCTAAGAAGGATTGATAAGTAATGTTATAACCATTTTCTCTTAAATATTCAAAATCTCCATATGATACCTGATTAAAAGTTTTCTCCATTAAGTTTCTATTTTCTAGATAATCAATAAATGGTATACCATCTTTTTTCAGATTTTGTAATATTCCTCTATTATAACAATTTTTTAAAAATTCTTTATTTTGTAACATCCAATCCAAACTTATTGAATCTCTTACAAGTTTGGCACATTCTATAAGAATAGGATCTCCATTTGAAAAAGAATGTAGTTTATATTCATACATAACTACTATAGGGAAGTATTGAAAATTTTCATATGAAAAGTTTACGAGTTCTTTAGCGGTTCTAGTTCTTAATCTACTGGGATCTAGTTGTGCATTTTTGTTAGCTATACGTACTCTGTCTAATGCATCTGCATCTTTTAAATAGCTAAGTACTGTAGAATATTTGTCTCTTTGCCAAAATGGAATTTTTTTAAGAGCTTTTTCATTTTCTTCTCTTGATAATGAGTGTTGCTCTACTACAAATTCTATAATTTTTCTTTCATTTTTTGTAAAATCAGCAAGTAAACCTTCTTGTTCTACCTTTTCTTTTCCTTCTACTCCATGTTCTTTGGTTTCTTTATCATTTTTTCTACCAATGTCATGTAATATTGCAGAAGTTAAAATTAGCTTTTGGGTGTGTTCATCTAAGTTATCTAATTTTGTAAGTACTGTTGCTAAGAATGTAACTCTAGAGGTATGTTCTATACCATGTACTTGGGAAGGATAATACATATTTGTAATTTCATTTATTTTGTCCATTTGTTGATAAAATTCTTCGATATATTTATTCGAATTCATAAAATCTATTATTTGTTTATAGGTATATTGCTCTCTTGGTTCATTTTGTTCAGGAGCAGGAAGTCGTTTATTTGTTATTTTATTAAATAATTTACTTATTATAGACATATTATTCCTCTTTTGAATTTTTTTTATGTTATTTTATCATTTATAGAATTATTTTCAATAGAAATTAGAGAAATTTTTTTAAGTCTTTGCATTTTTAATTATTAAAAGAGCCTTCATTTCAACGAAAGCTCTTTCATTTTTATTAAAAACCATTATCTAGTAACTAAGTCTTATAAGTTTTTTAATTAAATTAAGTATTTAAGAATTTAATTGCTAAGATTTATTTTGATTGGTCTATTTTGGTTAGTAGTTGATCCATCTCCTAATTGTCCATATTTATTATATCCACAAGTATATATATCCTCATTATCAGCAATTGCTATAAAAAAATGTCCACCTGCTGAAATTTTTTTTATTTTTATTCCAGCTAGAATTTGAATTGGTGAGGTTGATTTTGAACTAGAACCGTTACCTAATTGTCCATAATTATTCCAACCCCATCCCCATAAATTACCACTTGTATCTATTGCAAATGTAGTTTTTGAATTAATAAAGATATCTTTAAATTTTATTCCTTTGTTAGTTATATCTTTTGTGAAAGTTTTAACTTGAGAAGTAGAGTTATTTCCTAATTGTCCATCACTATTATTTCCACACCCCCATAACTCACCATTTTTATCAATTGCCATACTATAATTAATACCAGTTGCAATTTTTTTAAATGTCATACCGTTAGTGTTAACTTTTGTTGGAACCTTAACATTAGTTGTATTTCCTGTACATAATTTACAACTTGAACCACCTCCCCAAGTATAGAGATTGCCACTTGCATCTAAAGCCATACAATGATCATAACCTGCTGAAATTTCATTAAATTGTATTCCAGAGGTAACTTGTGTAGGAATTTTAATAGAACCAGTATTTTTGTTAAGTCCTGTTCTGTAGTTTGTATTGGATCCCCATGACCATATATTTCCAGATGTATCTATTGCTAAAGAAGAACCAAATCCAGCTGAGATTTTTTTGAATTTTATTTCAGCTCCTTTATCATTTTTGACTGTGATTTTTTGGGGTTTTGAAATTTTTTTATCTATACCATATGAATAGTTATCTCCTAAAAATCCATAAGAATTATTTCCCCATGTATATAAATATCCGTCTGTACTAATCGCTAATGTAAAACCACCACACATTACACTATTAGTTACTGAGTTATATTTTTTAAGAGAAACTTCTTTAAATTTTATACCACCACTATTTATTAAAGTTGGTTTTGTTACTGGTGAATTTGTATTTCCCATGCCAAGTTCACCACTGGTATTTCTTCCCCACATCCATAAAATATTATTGCTATCTAAATATGCTATGTGATAGTATCCACCCGCTATTGCTAAAGCAGATGGCTTTTCTATATAATTTACATCTCTATATAGTAACACTCTAAAACCAGTATAATTAAAAGTACTAGTTGGTGAAGCATGATCTCTAGTACCAGCAGGAAGAACAGAGCCACTACTCAAAGCGTCACCACCTCTAACAACTGCATCTTTTTTATTCTTTTCATCACTGCCATAGTTTTCAGTAGTCCATTCCCAAACATTACCTGCTATATCATAAATATTGTTAGCCATCCAATTTTTGTTGGCTCCAGATTTTTGAATATTTCCATTACTATTAGAATTATCTCTATAATTTCCCCAAGAGCTACTATCTGTATCAACATTATAATTTTTAGTTTTTAACCAAGTAAGCATAGTATCATAAGCAAATGAATTCATCAAAGAACTAAAGACTTCTTTATTATTTTCATACATTTTTTCAGCACTAAGTTTAGCATTATCTCTACTAATACCAGTCCATACAGTAGCACCTTGTTTACAAACAGGAACTCCAACATTATTACCACCACTACTAGTAGAATTAATTCCAGCTTCATATCTACCTACATAAAAGCCACCATATGTAAGTACACTATTATTAAATGAATTCTCCAAATCATCTATGGATAAATCTTTACTAGAAAAGGTGTTAGTAAAGGCAGATCTAGTTAATGGATTAGATGTATTTACAGGAACCCAAACAAACTCATTTCCAGTTGTAGTTTCTTTAATAACATATCCAGTATTCCAAGAGCCTTCAGTATGATTAAATCCTATAGGGGTATATGGATTATTATAAGAATACCCCTCAGTAGCTTTTGCAATTTTAACTGCATTATCATTTTCTTGGGTTTGTATGCTAATAATTGTAAATAAAATAGAACTTAATAATATAATAGCAACAATAATAATACTTACAATTATATATTTTAGTTTTCTTTTGTTTTTGAAAAAATTCAACATATGTTTCTCCTTTAAATATATTAATATTATGTACAAAAATTGTATAAAAAAGTCATCTTTAAAAATATAATAACAAAATAACATAATTTAATAATAAGTGTCAATGGGGACGGAGGAATTTGGCAATTACCAATTAGAATATTAAGTTATTTGATGTTAGTATTAATAAGAATAAACAAATTTTGTTATGTTTAAAATAAATTATTTATATAAAATAATTTAATAATAAAGATATTAAATTATAAAAAATGAGATTTAAGTTATAATTTTAACTCAAATCTCATTTTTCGTTGGGACTTTTTTTAGCCCATTTTTTATAATCTCTTTTATAATGTATTTTTATATACATTTTTAATTTAAAATATCATTTTAATTAAATAAAATCTTTTTGTATATATCTATTGTCAAATTTCTCTGTCCAAAATGGTTAATTTGAAAATGTCCATTTTCCATCACTTCCTTTTGTTGCTTTGACACTAGATGGTAGGGAAACTACAGGACGCACGCCATAACGGATGTCGCGATAGGTGCTGGTGCTGACATCACCGCCAAAGTCTACACACCACACATTGCTCTCGTCAGGCGAAGCCAGCCAGTAGCCATTACAACTATTATAAATAGAAGAGTGTGGTACATATAATGTATCTGTATTATCTATTGTTGGTCTATCTGTATAATTTAAATTTATATTGTGCTTTTTATTATAGCTTTCCATAAACAATTCAGCTGTTGGTGAGCCTGTCGCAGTCGCCCCTGTTATTCTATCTACAAATGAACTCCACTTTGTTGTATCTTTTAATATATTCACTAACTGATCTCTGCTACTTCCGTAAACACCATATGCATTAGTAGTTAAAATTCCATTTATTATTGGCACTTTGTTTACTCGTAAATAATCACTTGTTATTATATATACACGTGTATTATCTTTATGGAATATTTTCCAATCTGTTACTCCATGTGCACTATAATTTACACTTTCTCCATAATTTGCAGTTATTATTTTTGTTGCTGCCGTTGATGGTACTGCTTTCCATATTGCATATAATATTGCATTTCCTTCTTCTGTATAGCTTGCTCCTTTTGCATATTGTGCACTT
>CAQPRV010000143.1 GCA_948857205.1 uncultured Clostridia bacterium | reverse complement strand
TAGCTTTGATTTCTTGTATCTGTTAATTTTTCTAACTTTTCTATTAATTGTGGAATGTATTGTTTTATGATATTTACTACATCTAAAAATATATTTATTTCATTTTTCTTTTTTCTCTTCTGTTCATCACAAAAGAGCTTTTTGATAGTCAAATACTTTTCCTATTATTGCGAAAAATTTTTATTCCTCATAGCTGTACTTATATACATGGTGATTTCATAAAATATTAAAAATATCCCATAAACATATTTTAAGAATATGAGATATTTTAGTAATCTTTTAATTAATATAATATATATTTTTATTATTTAATATTACTATTATTTTTTATATATGATGTATTTATATTAATATTTTTATTCTCATCTTTTGTCTTGTTAGTCTCATTAATATTATTAATTGTAACATTATTCTTTTTATTAGTAGTATTACCTTTAGTTAAATTTTCTTTTTTCACTGTTTCTTCTTTATCTTTTGTATTATTAGTATTATTTATATTCTTGTCTTTATTAGAAATATTATTTGCTCCACTACCTATATTTTTATTTTGAGCATTATTATTCTCATTTTTTGTAATTTTAGCATTTTTCCAAGGATTATTAGAAGCTGGATCAGTCGGATCAAATCCTCTTAAATCTTTATAACTAGATATTTTCTGTGCCATTGGCTTTCCTAATGGATTTGTGGCATTTGAAGAAAATTCAACTTGTGTTCCACTTCCACAATTATTATAAATCCATAAAGCATCTGTTACTGTAAGCCTTACACAACCTGCTGAGGCAGAAGTACCAAGTTTATCATATTCCCAGTACTCTAGCGTACTATTATCTGTACTTAAATATGGCACAGAGTGAAATAATATATTTCCAACTATTTTTACTGCATATTGTCCGTAAACTCCGCCAAATAAAGCTCTCCATTTATATCTAGTATTCGTAAGCTTGTACACTCCACCCCTTGGTGTGTCTTTACCAGTAGAACATACCATAGCTTTAACTGGTATAGTATATCTATTATTTGCATCTTTTGTATACACTGTAACAACATTTGAAACATAATTTACTATTACATAATATTTTGCTTGATTACTTGCTATATTTACATTTTCTTTTTTTGATTCATCCTCTGTTTCTTTTTCATCTTTTGACTCTTCTGTAACATTCTTTTCTTTGTTAATATTGTTAATTTCTAAAATATATGGATTTTCGCTATATCTTCCTTCTAATTCATATTTAAAATAAATTTTTAAATTATGTTCAATTTGTATACTATCTTTATATAAAATATATTCTTTTTGTTTTTCTTCATTAGTTTCTAATTCTTCTATATCATTAAGTTGATAATACAAATTATATCCTTCTAGTTTTGATAATACTGTTATTACTATATTATTAGTTGTTTGCTCAGTTTCTGAAATATCAAAATTTGTATTTTCTAGATTTACTTCTGGAATATTCTCTATAATTTCAGCTTGTATATTTTCTTTATTATACTCTATCGTTTCACCATTTGTTGGTTCTATTTTACTGCTAAAGATGTACATAGTAAAACCAATAACAGTTAATATTATTATTATTAAAATCACCATTAATAACTTTTTAGTTTTCATTTGTTTTCTCCTCCATTTGTTCTATACTATCATATATTATAATTTTTGTTAATAGTTTTTTAATTTTTTCTTTATACTTTATTTATTATTAATTAAAATTATTAAAAGCTATTTCAATACTAATCACATATTTTTTTAATAAATAAAAACAGATTATTTGGAAAAAGTCTAATAAGTACAAAAGTTTTTCTTATAAATTTCTTCCAAAATTTTATTGTGTTAGATAGTTAAATACAGAAATAAATTATTTAATAAAATTTGTACTGAAAACCAATTTATGAAGGTTTTAATTATGATGGAAATAACCTTATCACAAAAAAGAAGATTTTTTTCCTTAATTTTTATAAAAAAGGGAAGATTATAAATATGTATTTAATAGTATAATGAAAAATTAAATACACGAAACACTTATTAGTAAGGAATGCAATAAAATATTAAAACAGTATAGCTTTCAAACTATACTGTAAAACTCGAATGAGCACTTTACCAATAACTGTACTTATTGCAAATACTCTCTTTAAACTATTTTTATTTATTCTTAATACATCCCATCCATACCAGCTGGCATTCCTTCTCCATGTCCACCACAACTACATCCTTTTTCTTCTGGAGCATCTGCTACTAGGCTTTCTGTTGTAAGTACCATTGAAGCAATTGATGCAGCATTTTGAAGTGCACTTCTTGTTACTTTTGTTGGGTCAACTATTCCTGATTTTTTCATATCTACATATTTTTCACTTGAAGCATCAAATCCGATTCCTAATTCAGATTGTTTTACTTTGTCTGCAATTACTGCTGGCTCTAAACCACTGTTTCTAGCAATTTGTTTTACTGGTTCCTCTAATGATTGTAAAACAATTTGTGCTCCTAATTTTTCTCCATTTTCTAATGTTGCAACTATTTTTTCAACTTCTGGAATTACATTCATTAATGCTGTTCCTCCTCCTGCTACAATTCCTTCTTCCACTGCTGCTTTTGTTGCAGACAAGGCATCTTCTATTCTTAATTTTTTATCTTTCATTTCAACTTCAGTAGCTGCTCCAACACCTATCACAGCTACGCCACCAGCCATTTTAGCAAGACGCTCTTGTAATCCTTCTTTGTCATATTCGCTTTGTGTTTCGTTAATTTGAGCTTTTATTTGACCTACTCTGTCTGCAATTTGTTGTTTGTCTCCTGCTCCATCTACAATAATTGTATTTTCTTTTTGAACTTTTACCTGTTTTGCTTTACCTAGTTGTTCTATTGTTGTATCTTTTAATTCTAAGCCTATGTCTGATGTTATAACTTCTCCACCTGTTAATACTGCAATGTCTTCTAACATAGCTTTTCTTTTATCACCAAATCCAGGTGCTTTTACTGCTACTACATTTAGTACACCTCTTAATTTATTTAATACTAATGTAGATAATGCTTCTCCTTCAATATCATCACATATTATGACTAATTTTCCAGATTGTTGCATTAAGTTCTCTAATAATGGTAATATCTCTTGAATATTGCTAATTTTTTTATCAGTAATTAATATATATGGATTATCTATAATTGCCTCCATTTTCTCTGTATCTGTTACCATATATGGAGATACATAACCTTTATCAAATTGCATACCTTCTACAACGTTTAGTTCAGTATTTGATGTTTTTGATTCTTCAATTGTAATTACTCCATCTTTTGATACCTTTTCCATTGCATCTGCAATCAGCTTTCCTACTTCTTCGTTATTTGCAGATATACTAGCAACTCTAGCAATATCTTCTTTTCCATTAACTTCTGAACTTATTTTTCTAAGTGCTTCAACTGCTTTGTCAACTGCTTTATCTATTCCTCTTTTTATTGCCATTGGATCTGCTCCAGCTGCTACATTCTTTACTCCTTCTTTTATCATGCTCTGAGCTAAAACTGTTGCTGTTGTAGTTCCATCTCCTGCAACATCATTAGTTTTTGTTGAGACTTCTTTTACTAAACGTGCCCCCATATTTTCAAATTTATCTTCTAATTCTATTTCTTTTGCAATTGTTACACCATCATTTGTTATAAGTGGTGCTCCAAAACTTTTATCTAATACAACATTCCTTCCTTTTGGTCCTAATGTAACTTTTACAGTGTCTGCTAATTTATTAACACCTTCTAATAATGATCTTCTTGCGTCTTCTCCATATTTAATAACTTTTGCCATTCTTATATCTTCCTTTCTTGAATTTAAATATACCTACTTATTAATTATTATTATTTTTTATTAATAGTTAAAAGTAAATACTCTTTATTCTTTTCTACTCTATAATTTTTATTTTCTTATTCTATAATTGCTAAAATATCATCTTGTTTTACTATTAGGTACTCTTCACCTTCATATTTTACTTCTGTTCCAGAATATTTACTTACTATAACATTATCACCTTTTTTTACAACAATAGGCTCAATGTTTCCATCTACTTTTTCTCCTGGTCCTATTTCAATTACTTCTGCTATTTGTGGTTTTTCTTGTGCTGTTCCTGATAGAATAATTCCACTTTTTGTTTTTTCTTCGCCTTCTTTCATTTTTATTAATACTCTACTACCTAATGGTCTAATCATTTTATACTACCTCCTTTAGATTTTAGCACTCTTGCTTAGTGACTGCTAATAATTTATACCCTTTTTTATTAAATGTCAATACTTTTTTTTATTTTCACAAAAAGTTCACATATTTATTTTATTCATTGTATTTTCAATATATTACAAATATATACATTTAATTTAATGCTTATTTATATTATCTTTTTATACTTTATAAAATTTAATATATCCTGTTATAAATAACTATTATTTTATTGATTTTTTTCATATAAATAAAGTATAATAAACTTATGAAAAAATTAATTGTAACAAAAAAATATAATGGAAAGAAATTAAATACATTTTTATTTGAAAATATTCCTAATATTACTCATGATATTTTTTATAAGACTCTAAGAAAAAAAGATATAAAAATAAATCTTAAAAGAATACATGAAAATGTAACAGTTTATGAAGGTGATGAAATATTAGTTTATATTCAAGATAAAGCATTAGAAAAAAATCTAAAATTAGATAAAATATTTGAGGATGATAATATTTTACTTTTAAATAAGCCATCTAATATAGAAGTAGTTGGAAATAATAGTTTAACTACTATAGTTCATAAAGAGTATTCTTCTTTAAAATATAAACCAATGCCTTGCCATAGAATTGATAGAAATACAACTGGATTAGTTTTATTTGCCAAAAATGAGGAAAGTCTTAATGTTCTCTTAAATAAATTTAGAAATCACGAAATTGAAAAACATTATCTAGCATGGATATATGGTATTCCAAAAACTACTTATCAAAAATGTGATGCCTATTTATTTAAAGATAATAAAAAATCTATGGTTTATATTAATGATACTTTCAATAATGGATATCAAAATATAACTACTATATATAGTATTTTAAAAAAAAGAAATGATAATACTTGCATTTTAGATGTTGAAATTCCAACTGGAAGAACTCATCAAATCCGTGCACATTTAGCTTATCTAGGATATCCTATTATTGGTGATGGAAAATATGGTATTAATAAAATTAATAAAAAGTATGGTAAGAAATATCAAGCACTTTGTAGTTATATCATTAAATTTAATTTTAAAACTGATAGTAATTTACTTAATTACTTAAATGGAAAAGAATTTATATTAGATGTTTCAAAAAAATTTATCTTTTAATTGATTAGTAAATTTTATGTTGTAAACTTTAGCTTCTTATTTTAACTATATGCTAGATAATATTATATTATCTAGCATATAGTTTATAATTTAAAGTCTTTAATAAGATAGTTCTTCGAAAAACTAGTGACAATAACAAATTAAAAAACGATAATTTAAATATTGATAAAACCTAATTAATATAGTATAATAAATTAGTATATGGGGATGTAATGGTTTCGACATTACACTAGAAGTATAAATTGCAAGTAGTGGATGTTCGCTTCGGCCACTTAAAAAAAGCGAAAATAAATATAAACGCTGATAACAAAGAATTAGCATTAGCTGCCTAATTGTAGCTACGCTTTTCTAAATAGTCCCACCTATTTAGATTTAGTGTTATTTTTGTGGGTTACGAAACTGCTTTTGCTTTTGAAGTAGTGGGTATTATAAAAAGCTCTATTAAATTTTATCTTGTTTATCAGTTAAAATTTGATGAAATATAAAAGATAAACTAAACTTGTAGATATTTATGCGGAAGGTGTTGTGGACAGGAGTTCGACTCTCCTCATCTCCACCAATTTTTTCTTTATTTGCGGGTATAATTTAGTGGTAGAATGTCATGCTTCCGACCTGATAGCGCGGGTTCGATTCCCGCTACCCGCTCCATTAAGTAAAATCGTCGCACCAGACGAAAACATTGATAAATCAACTGTAAAAGGTTGATTTTTTTGTCGCCTTTATCTTGAAAAAGGAAGACCAACTATCAAAAGTCAAGTCTTTTTTGAAAAAAACTTCTAAAAAAAGAAAATAATATTTTAGAAATGTGAAAAAGACTTTAATGAGAACATTAAAGTTATGTAAAGTTATTGTAGTACATTGAAAATTAGAAATTA
>CAQPRV010000142.1 GCA_948857205.1 uncultured Clostridia bacterium | reverse complement strand
TCCCATCTCATAGCTCATCTTAGGAATATAATTTCCTATAATAATAAATAGTATTCCTAATATTAAACATATACTTTTTCCAACATATACTGTGCTTCCTAGTGGTACTTCTATCATAATCACATATATCAATACTGTTACAACAGGAATAAACCATTCCATTATTTTTAATATCTTAGGTTTTTCCTCAGTCTTTAATTTATTCAATTTTATATTAACAGTTATTAAGCATATTGCTTGAACAATAGCCATAATTAGTGGTATTCCAAATAATGCAAAATTTTTATGTCTATAATTATCTGGTACATCATTTATTGTAAAATGAATTGGCATTTGCTCTGGTAGTTTATTATAAAGTATGCTACCTAGAAGCATTGGTAATAAACATATAATTACACTTAAAATTAGTGTTTTTCTATTTTTCTTTTCCATTCCTATTTCCTCCCAACTTATAAATCCAAACTAAAACATCCTCAAATACAGAACTATTTAATTCATAAAATATATAATTCTTTTGTTTTGTTTCAATTATTAAATTTGCTTTTTTTAGGTTTGATAAATGATATGATACTGTTGCACCTGTTAAATTAAAACTACTTGATATTTCTCCTGCTGTCTTTCTTCCATCTCTTAATAATTCAAGTATCTCTCTTCTTACAGGATCACTAATTGCTTTTAATGTTTCTGACATTCCCAATTTAATCACCTCTACTTTAGTATTTCGATATATATCTAAATAGATTATACAATTTTATTTTCTTAATGTCAACATCTATTTAGATTTTTTTCTAAATAGACGTTTTAAAAATAGGAATTAAATATAGATGTCTATATCTACCATAAATTGAAACTATTATTAATTGTAATTTTTTAGTCTATTAACTTTTTAAATGAATTAGTATTTAATATAGTATTAGATATAAATTTGCCTTTGTAAAATCTTGATTATCTATTTTCATAGTTCTTGCATTATCATTGAATTTAGGTGTTTCTCCATCTTCAAATTGCAATGCTAATAATAATAGAATAATAATAAGGAAATCTTAAAAATATAATAAAACTGCTAAAAATAAATATTTTCAAAGCAATCTAGACTTAAAAGTAAGTAAATATTTTAACATACTAATGTTAATAATAAATATAAATAGGAGGAAATTATGAAACAAGAAAAAATATTAGAACTTTTATCAAAAATGACAATAGAAGAAAAAATTGGCCAATTAGTTCAAACTAGAGGAGAATTATTTTTAGATGGAGAACGTATAATAACAGGACCACAAGACAATTTAAAATACACAGATGAACAACTTTTTCAAGTTGGATCAATCTTAAACATGGCTGGAAGTAAAAATGTAAGAAAAATACAAGACATGTATTTAGAGAAAAATAGACTTAGAATTCCTTTGCTATTTACAGGAGATGTTATTAATGGATATAAAACCATATTCCCTATTCCCTTATTACAAGGATGTTCTTGGGATTTAGACCTTATATATAATTGTGCTTGTATTTCCTCTAAGGAAGCGGGTTATGCTGGAATTCAAGCAAATTTTTCTCCAATGGTAGATTTAGTTAGAGATAGCAGATGGGGACGTGTTTTAGAAGCTACAGGAGGCGAAGATGTATTATTATCATCTTTATATGCCAAAAAAATAATTGATGCATATCATTCAAATAATATGGCAAGTTGTGCAAAACATTATATTGCATATGGAGCTGTTGAAGGAGGAAAAGATTATAATTTTGTTGATATGTCTAAACGTGAATTATTAGAATACTATCTTCCACCTTTTAAGGCTTGTATTGAAGCAGATGTAGATATGATTATGCCTGCATTCTCTACCTTTGATGACATTCCTTGTACAGTTAACTCTTGGCTTTTAAAAGATATTTTAAGAAAACACTTTAATTTTAATGGTGTAATAATCTCAGATTATTCAGCAATATTAGAAACCATATCCCATGGTTATTGTTCTAATAAAAGAAATGCCACCTTAAATGCCATAAAAGCAACAGTCGACATAGATATGATGACAGATTGTTATCTGTCAAATATTAAAGCTTTAATAGAAACTAATAAAATAGCAATAGAAGAATTAGATGCAAGTGTTCTTAGAATATTAAATTTAAAAAACAAATTAGGGCTTTTTGAAAATCCCTATGGAAATGCAAATCCTGAAAAAGAAAAAACCTTCATATTATCAAAGGAAAATTTAGAACTTGCAAGAAAATATAGTTCAGAAAGTTTTGTTCTTTTAGAAAATAAAAATAACATCTTACCCTTAAGCAAAAACACCAAAATTGCATTAATAGGACCATATGCTGATAATAAAGGTATCTCTGGTGCATGGTCAATTTATAATCAGAAAAATGAAGATACAACCACAATTAAACAAGCACTATTAAATTATTTAGATACAAAAGAAATTTTATATTCAAGAGGATGTCCTGTTTTAGAAAAAAAAGAAATAGATAATATATTAGCAATGGAAGGACAACCTCCTATTCCTAATGAACAAAAAACAATATTAGAAGAAACAAAACAAGCAATAAAAGTTGCCAAGGAGGCAGATGTAATTATATTAGCAATTGGAGAACACTATAAACAATCTGGTGAAGGAGCATCTCGTTCCAATATAGAAATACCAAAAATACAACAAGATTTGTTATATGAATTATCAAAACTAAATAAACCTATTATTGCAATAGTATTTAGTGGTAGACCTTTAGTGCTAAATTCAATAGCAAACATAATCTCTGCTATGTTATGGGTAGGCTTTCCAGGTTCAGAAGGAGGTAATTCAATTTGTGACATTTTATATGGAAAAATAAATCCATGTGGAAGATTAAATATGTCTTTTCCACAAGCAAGTGGACAATGTCCAATATATTATAATCATTACTCTACAGGTAGACCAGCCATATTACCTAACTATCGTTTCACCTCAAGATATCAAGATATACCAGACACTCCCCTTTATCCATTTGGTTATGGTTTATCCTATTCTAACTTTGAATATTCAAACTTAACCCTAAATAAAAAAGTTCTGACAATAAATTCAGAGGATTTTATAGAAGCAACAATAACAGTAAAAAATAAATCAAATATCTCTGGTTATGAAATTATACAGTTATATACTCAAGATTTATTTGGAAAAGTCATTCGACCTGTAAAAGAATTAAAAGCCTTTAAAAAAGAATTTTTTAAAGCTAAAGAAGAAAAAAACATTACCTTCAAAATAAATATAGAAATGTTAAAATTCTTAGATCAAAATTTAAATCATATAGCAGAACCTGGAGAATTTAAAATTTATATAGGAAAAAATTCTAAAGAAAACTTAGAAACTTCTTTCATGATTTTGGGGACGGAGGAAAAAATCATGAACTAAACATCTTGCACATAAAATTTATATACATTTTTATGTGCAAAAAGTATTTTAGATAATAGAAAAGTCATACTAACTTTCTATTATCTAAAATACTTTGTATACAAATTTTCTTAAAGTTCTTTAATTTTTTAGATTTCTCTATTCTATAGCTTTAAAATATACTATCTAAATAAATTTCATTCTTAAAATTATCTTGCACTAAGACTAAGGTTTCTTAAGAGATTTTTAATTTCTCTTGGTACCATAAGTGCATATTTATCTGGTACCTCGATTTCTTGTTTTCCTTTTATGAGATAATTTTTAATATACCAAAAAGGACAATCTACTGATAAATCCATTTTATTAAAACGTTCTATTGGAATTTCTACCAAAGCTGGTAAATCCTTAGGCGATATTTTAGCAGATCCGATTTATTCTAACTAAGTAAAAATCAGCCTTCATCTCTAAATTTGAAGCTTTTTCATATGGATTTAAATCCCCCATTAATATTTCTTTTGTAAAAGTAGGATTTTGTGCAACTTTTAAATCCTTATTTTTTATTCCATCAACTTCTTCTAGTATTTCTCTTATTAATGCATTTCTTGTACTACTATTATCTTCTTTTTCAACTTCTCCCCCTAAAGTTTTTACAATACTTGCTACTTCACCATTTTTTAACTTATACCATCTTTTAGCTTTCTGCATTCCTAAAACTATTTTCTCTCCATGTAATACAATCCCCTCTGCACCAAAAACACTATGTTCTACCACTAAATTCTAACTCCTTTCCACCAACTTGTAAGGTTGCACAAGTTTTACAATTAATTGTATTTCCTCCCATTCCACAACCACAATGAATACATCCTTTTCCATCTTCCTGTTGTTTAAATTCAAAATGTTTTTGGTAAATTTTAAACAAAGCATATTCAAACTTACTTTTAAATTGAAAAATTTCTTGACATGCTTGTACATATTCTTGTGGTGAATTATCATCTTGTATACTTCTAATAGTGTCATAAACTCCTGACCCTGTAAAAGCCATAGTTTGTGGTCTTGTAATACATGCTCTTGGCAAAGTACCTTCATAAGCTTTTCTAAGTGGATATTTTGTTGTAATCCCTACATCTTGTCTCATTCTTTCTTTTATTGGTATTGACAAAATTTCTTCTTTAACATTTTCATCTTGAAATGGCGCAATATATTTCATCTTCATACTTTTTGCTATTAAATCTGACATAACAACAATTTCTTTTAATCTTGTTTTTATAGTTTCATCTAAAGTTTCTAAACTCCCTTTCCAATTTGTAAAAAATGGAAAACTCCCTAATAAGTCATCTGCTCCCTCTCCACTAGAAATACTATTAAGTCCTTTACTTTTGGCATACATAGTACCTAATAATAAAGTTGTTGTAGAACTTATCCATTCTGGATTAAAAGCTTTTAAAAGCTTTACAGAAGTTTCTACCGTAGCTTTTATTTGTTCTGGTTCAACATAATATATATGGTGATTTTTAATTCCTAATTCATCAGCAACTATCTTACTATATTCAATATCTGAAGAAGCTTTTCCCTTCACACCAACAGTAATTCCCATAACATCTGGATTATATTGATGTGAATGATATAAAATAGCTGAGCTATCTACACCTCCTGAAAATAGTACAGATTCTGGTGTATCTTTCTGTATTACTGAATTAATTTTCTCTTTTATTTGATTATACATATTTATTACTCCTTCCTTTCCTATATAAAATTTAAGCTATAATTCCAAATAATAAAATATTATCTCTCCTTTAACTTAAAATCTCTTTATATTCTTGAGTATTATAAATTAATTTTAGAAAATCTCCATAACTTAAATTTTTAATTCCTTCATAATAAGTTCTTTTATCATATTTAGAAATTTGTTCAGCACTCATATTATGATTCATTTCATAAAAAGGAGTATAGGCTGTAGGTCTTATAGTAACCTTTTGACTATTTAAAAAGTCTAAAGTATATTTAATTCCATCCTTTGTTTGATTAGGTACTCCAAACATAATCAAAGCTTTATATTCTATACCATATTTTTTAAGTAATTTAATTCCTTCTGTGATTCCATCTCTATCATATTGCTTTTCGATACTATTTAAATCTTTTTGCTCTACTGACTCAATTCCGATTGCAATTTTATAGCAACCTGATTCTGCCATCTTTTTAATTAATTGTTCATTTTTTAATAAATCTGGTCTAGTTGTACATGACCATTTAATTTTCTTTTCATTTTTTATTAGAGCTTCAGAAAAATCAAATACATATTTTTCATCTAAGGTAAAATTTGGTGCAAAAAACTTATATAAATAATATGGCGAATTATTTATGTATTCAATTAAACTATTGATTGGTCTTCTTCTTTCTTTTTTTCCATAATACAATACAGCATTACAATACTTACAATTATATGGACATCCTCTTGCAACTGTAACTACTACTTGTTCTTTTGAAGACATTTGAAAATACTTCTGAATAGGAACTTTTTTAATATCTGTATATCCCCATTCTTGTGGATCTAAATATTCTCCCTTTTTACTTTCCACCAAATTTCCATTTTCAATAAAGATAACACCTCTTAAAAAATCTTTATCTCGTTTTTTAATTGCATAATTGAAAAAATCTAAAATTGCTATTTCTTGATCACCTTGCTTTGAAACAATTGCATCAAAATCTGTGTTTTTAAAAAACTTTGGCAAATAAAGTGGCATATCTCCATAAACAATTGTTTTTGTATGTGGTGAAACTTGTCTAATTATTTTTAATAATTTGATTGTATTTTGTAAATTTTCTGTATTCGTATAAAAAGCAATTGCCTTATATTTATTTTTAATTATTTTTTTCATAACATCTTGAAATTGGATTTCTTCTGCTTCAACATCTAATAAATCAACATCTTGCTTTATTTGTTTTTCTATGTAATTAATAATCTCACCAACATGTACAAAATGATATGGTGCATTAACATGGTTAGATTTTGTAGATAAACCATTATTTGCCCATATAATTGAAAAATCAACACTCATAAATATTTTCTCCTTTTTTACCCAAAAGTTGATGTTTACTCGTAAAGTATTGTACTTTTTTTTAATAAGCTTGTCAACATCTATTATAATTATATTTAGTAGGTGTAAGATTTATTCCTATTTTGCCATTGGGGACGGAGAATTTTGGCAATATTTTCTTGTATATCTACAAAATAAAAAAATCATAAAAAGTATTTCCTTTTTATGATTTTTTAACTTTAACATATTGTTCTATCAATGGATGGTTATTACTGTTTGTTAGCATCCAACTAATTTGAGGGATAATTACTATCTCAATACAATAGTCTTGATAGTTATCTAAGAGTAACTCAAAATATAAAATTATTGCCAAAATTCTCCGTCCCTAATGGCATTATTCTGTTCTTAAAGCTTCTACTGGGTCTTTTTTACTAGCCATTTTAGCTGGTATTAAACCTGCAATTATTGTTAATATCATACTAATTAATATTAGTATAGCTCCTGCAACTGGTGGAACCATGGTATTAACTACAACCCCCGTAACTGAATATATAATATTATTGATAGGGAAAGTTAATAAAGTAGTTATTCCAATTCCTAAAATTCCTGAAATTAATCCAACAATAAAGGTCTCTGCATTAAATACTCTTGATATATCTTTTTTTGATGCTCCAATTGCTCTTAAGATACCAATTTCTTTAGTTCTCTCAAGTACTGATATATAGGTAATAATTCCAATCATGATTGATGATACTATTAAAGAAATTGCAACAAATGCTATTAATACATAACTAATAGTATCTATTATTTGACTTACTGATTTCATCATTATACCAATCATGTCTGTATAATTTATTATATTTCCTTCTTTATTGTCTTCTTTTTGTTTTTGATTGTATTTTTCTATTTCATCTGCGATTTTATCTTTTGCTTCAAAGTTTTTTGGATATATTTTTATAGATGTTGGTGTATCTATATCTATTGCTTCTAAAGTTTTCATATTTTTTTCATAGCTAGCATCTTTATTTGCAGAATATGCTTCCATCATTTTTGCTAATTCATCACTATTCATTTTGCTTATTGCCATTTTTTGTTCTGTTGTTAAATCAGCCATTGTATAGTTTTTCATTTCTTCTTCTGTTGGAAATTTTAGTCCTGAAAATACATTTATTTCTTTGTTTTCTTTTTGTTCTTTTACTATTTCTGCTTCATTAGATTTTGCTATAACATGTTCTTTTAATTTTTTTGTATATCCTATTCCACTTGTAACAGCTGTTGCAACACTTTGTTCATTTTGTTTTATTATTCCCACTATTTTTATGGTTTCTGAATTTTTTATTTTATCTTTCATGTATTTTTCGTCATCGTGTTTATTAATCCATAAACCATTTTCTTTATTGTAATAGTCTGAATTTAGCAATAATTTAAAGGATAAATTTAATAGTTCATCATAGGTATATGAGGTTTCTTCATCTTTACTTTTATCTATTTTTTCACCTTTTTCTACTGCTTTCCATTTTTCTTTTAATTCATCTTGATTTTTTAATCCTAAAGAATAAAGTGTATAATCATCAATTCTTCCATCTTCTTTTAATACTAAAACTACTTCATTATATTCTTTTGGCCAAGAACCTTTTACTAAATCAAATTGAGCCTTTAATAATTCTTCATTATCTATCATTTCAAAACATATATCTGTGTTTGTCATCATCGTACTTCCAAACATTGATGCTACTGAAGAATTGTTTTGTGCTTCTATCATTTCTCCCATTCCAAAGGCGTCCATTACTGTGCTTGGATTTACTCTAACAATTGAGTCATCTGTATTTTCTTTATATAAGTTAATTTTTAAATTATAATCATATTTTATGCTATTACTATTATTTTTAATTTCATTATTTTCTTCTTCTAAATATTTTTTAAGCTCTGCTAAATTATTGTTTTGCTTTTTATTTGATAGTGTTGTTATCATGTCATTCATTACGTCTGCTGAATGAACTTTTCCATCTTCATTTTTATTGTTTTCGTCATTTCCTCCTATCATAGCTTCCATCATACTATTCATATCTATGGCAGATTCTTCAATTGTAATTGGATAAGAAGACAAAGTTTCTTCTTCTACTTTATTTATATAATTTTGAACACCTGTGGAAATTGCAAGTATTAATGCTATTCCTATAATTCCAATACTTCCTGCAAAGGATGTTAAAAGTGTTCTTCCTTTTTTTGTCATTAAATTATTTAGACTTAATCGTAAGGCAGTAAAAAATTTCATTGATGTTCTGCCTGTTTTTGCTTTTACATTTTCATTTTTTCTATCTTCTTCTGTAAAAGGATCTGAGTCATCTGTAATTAATCCATCTAATATTCTTACTACTCTTGATGAGTATTTTTCTGCTAACTCTGGATTATGTGTTACCATTATAATTAATTTTTCTTTTGATATTTCTTTTAGAATTTCCATGATTTGTACACTTGTTTTTGTGTCTAATGCTCCTGTAGGCTCATCTGCTAAAATTATGTCAGGATTGTTTACTAATGCCCTTGCAATTGCAACTCTTTGCATTTGCCCTCCTGATAGTTGATTTGGTTTCTTATGTATATGTTCTCCAAGTCCTACATCTTTAAGTGCTTTTATCGCTCTTTGTTTTCTTTCTTTTTTTGATACGCCAGAAATTGTAAGTGCTAATTCTACATTTGATAGTATTGTCTGATGTGGTATTAAGTTATAACTCTGAAATACAAATCCTACTGAATAGTTCCTATATGCATCCCATTCTTTGTCTTTGAATTCTTTTGTTGATTTACCATTTATTATTAGGTCTCCTGATGTGTATCTGTCTAATCCTCCTATAATGTTTAACAAAGTGGTTTTACCACAACCACTTTGTCCTAATATTGATACAAATTCGCTTTTTCTAAATTCTATGTTTACTCCTTTTAATGCTTCTACAGTTGTATCTCCTGTTTTATAAATTTTTTTTATGTTTTGTAATTTTAACATTTTTCCTCCAATTTAGTTTTAGTCATCATTCTTTTTAAATAACATATCAAATATTCCTTTGCTCTCTTCATATTTTTTATCCTTTTTTAGTCTTTGATTTTTGCTATTTGATTGTTTTACTCTTTTGGGATGATTATCTTTTTTTCTTGTTGACCTTTTCATTCCTCTATAGGAATTATTTGCGTCTGATATGATAGATGCATATATATTATCATATTCCATGTCTTCATATTCACTATTTTTTATGTATTTATTATAATTTTCTTGATATGTGTCATATGAACTTTTATATGATGGATTTTTAAACTCGTTATTATTATTCTCATTTTCTTCATTATTATAGTCATTTTCCTCATATTCGTCATCACTGTAATTATCATAGTAACTATCTTCGTCTTCATCTTCTTGTGAATCTTCTTCATCATTACTATCATATTCGTCATCTTCCTCATTGTCATCATAGTTATCTTCTTCACTATCATCATATTCATTATATTCATCATCATATTCTTCATATTCATCATTTTGATATTCTTCTTCGTCATTATTGTAATCACTATACTCGTCTTCTTCTTGATAATTTTCTTCGTCATTTTCATATTCATCTTCATCGTCATTTTCGTATTCATTATTGAAATAGTCTTCATTATCATATTCGTCATTACTAAATATGTCTTCTTCATCATTTTCATTGTCTTTTTTGTTTGTTTCTTCTTCAAAATCATAATTAAAGTCATTATCTTTTTCGTCATATTTATTATATGAATATAATGAATCATTCATTATGCTATTTTTGTTTTCTTTTTTTATTCCTTGTTTTGTTTGTGTTATATCTTCTATTTGATTCATAATTTCTATTTCTTCAACTTTATAGTCAGATAAGTCTTTTTCAAATTTTTCTGTTACTTCTCTTATGAACACTTCATAGATGTTTTTCATTCCTTCTATTCTCCAATAGTTAGAATTTATAACTGTTCCTAAGTTTATTTTTATATTTGTTGCTTCTGCTTCAAAACCTCTTTCTTTAGCTTGTATATCTCGTAAGTATGTTTTATTATATAACTCGTTATATGCTTTTTTAGTTGATTTGCCAGCTATTTCTCTTAAAATTAGTTCATATAAATTTTCAATTTGTGAGATATCTACATCAAAGTTTTTACATGCTTCTTCCATCATTTTTTTATGTGCAACTGGTCCACCTATTACTGTCATTCTTTCATTATCTAGAAAATCAATAACGTATTCTTTTTCTGCATTTAGAAATGCTAATTTTACACTGTTATCTTTTGAAAATTTTTCGTATCTATCTAATCTGATGCTATCATTGTCAATTTCTGTAAGTAGTTTTCTAAATCTATCATAACATGTCATATAACATTCTGCTTCTTTTTCTGCTATAAATATTCTTACATCTACAGCTTTATTGATGACTTCTTTATTGAATCCTATTTTTTCACTTTTTCCATTTTTTATCATTATATCTATTATACCATTTTTTAAGTCTGTTTTGTTTCCAGTTACAAATCTTTTCATGTTTTGCATGTCTTGTACAGATACATATTTAAATTTTTCTTTTGCTTCTTTCATGCTTGTAAGATATTTTGTTTCTGTTCCTCTTTTTCCTCTTGCAAATTTGTTTCTTTCTTTTTGTCTTTCAATAAAGATAACAAAGGTTTTTATATATTCTTCTCTTAATCTTTTTAATTCTAAATTATTGTCATCCACCATTTTTTCTATTTTTTCCATCTTGCCTTGTATTGTATTTGGATTTTCGTCTAATGCATTAAATAGTTTATTTCTTTCATCTTCTAATTTTTGATTTGATATTGATAATTTTTCTTGTGCTTTTTGGATTTCTTGTATTTCTTTTGCTATTTCATCAAACTTATTTATTACTTTTTCTTCTTCTGAGACCATAGTTTGATATTCTTTTAGGTCTTCTATTAATTCACTAAAATGATAGAAATTTTCTCTTAAATTACTTACTTTATCAAATCCAAATAGCTTATTTAAATATCTTT
The DNA here is from genome assembly GCA_948857205.1 of uncultured Clostridia bacterium. Lineage (GTDB taxonomy): Bacteria > Bacillota > Clostridia > TANB77 > CAG-508 > CAG-269. Next base: position 6,671 of record CAQPRV010000142.1, on the reverse strand, counting down.
CTAAAACTATAGCACTTCTTTCATACATTGTCGCTAACCTCCATATTTCTACTTTTCCACATTATATACGAATTTATCTTAAAAGTCTACATTTTTTTTATATTTTACGTTATAAAAATATGGAAAAAGATTTTTATCTTCTATAAGTATTGATTTTACTGAATATTTTATTTTTATTGAAGAATGCTTCTAATTTTCTTTATTAAATAATGACTACCTCCATCACTATTATTTTGTATATTTTCAATCATACTAATAATAAGAATATCATCATCATCATTATTTACAGTAAAACAATTAAACCAACCTAAAGTTCCACTTTCTGTATCATCACTTGACTTTTTAAGTTCAGCAGTTCCTGTCTTTCCAGCGATTGTTAAACCATTTATTTTCATATCATTTGCAGTACCCTTTGGATTTTCTACAACTTGAATTAAAGCTTCTTTTATAGTATTAGTTGTTTCATCTGTAAACACTGAATTTTTCCATACTTCACCTTTTTTATCGTTAGCTTTTAGTACTGGTTTTATCATATTTCCATTATTATAAAAACTTGAATAAATTGATGCCATATGTATAGGATTTACTAAAACTTTTGCTTGACCATAGCCAGTATCTGCAAGTTTCGTTTCACCTTTAATTTCTGTTCCATTATCTACTGCATATTGTGATTTTGCTAAATTTAATGAAAAGTCTAACTGTTCATTAAATCCAATTTTATTTAAATTCTCTGTTAAAGTCTTTTCACCTATTTTTAATGCTGTTTGTGCAAAATATATATTATCTGAGTATATCATTCCATTTAATAAATTTCTTGCACCCTTATAATCTGTTAAGGTTGTTATTTTATAATCTCCCCAACTATTATCCTTTTGCCAACTTGTTCCTGTATATCCATAATCTTCCTTAGCATCTATTTTATTTGTATTTAGTCCTATTGCTCCTATTATTGGTTTAAAGGTTGAACCAGGACAATATTTCTGTATAAATCTGTTGTATAATGGCTTTGCTTCATCCTTATTTAAAGCTTCCCATTGTTTTGTTGACATTCCTACTGTAAAATCATTTGAATCAAAAGTTGGTGTACTTACTAAAGCCAATAATTCCCCTGTTTTTGGTTGCATCACTACAAAAAAACCTTTGTCATCTTTCATTTGTTGATATATTTTTGTTTGTAATTCACTATCTATAGTAAGTTTGACATCTTGTCCATCTTTTTTATCTTGCTTTATGATTTCTGATTTTTTATTGTTATTTTCATCAACTATATAAATTTCTGTTCCATCAATTCCTCTTAAGGTATCTTCATAGGATAATTCTAACCCTGATTTACCTATCATACTATTTGTGTTATACCCTTTGCCTTCATTTTTTTCTAGTTCTTCACTATTAATTGCTTGCACATATCCTATTAAGTGTCCTGCTTCTTTTCCTAATATATACTCTCTTCCATCTACTTTGTTTATTAAAATTCCTGATATTTGTAATAGTTTTTCTTTTAGTTCGTTATCTGAATTAGATATTTTTTTGATTGGTACAAAAGTATCTTCTTTTACATAGGATTTTTGTAATTGCTCTTTTATGTAATCTGTAGACACTCCTATTAATTCTGATATTTTTTTTAGGTTTTCTTCTTTGTTTTCACCAAGCTTTCCTGGAACTATTCCTACTGATGCAATTTTTCCGTCTTTTGCTAGTGATATTCCATTTCTATCTATAATTTCTCCTCTTTTTGCTTTGATTGATTCTACCCTAACTTTGTCATTATCTCCTAGTTCTGGAAATATTAGTTTAGATGACCAACTTATTTTATATTCTTTTTCTTGTTTTTCTAAAATTGCATTATTATTAAATTCTACTTCTCCAGCAGATGTGTACATTTTTTCTTTGTATTCTATATTAAATTTTCCATTTTCTTTTTCACAATTTTGTATTTCAATTTTTATTCCTTTTGCATCTATTCCTTCATATATGTTCTTATTTCTCGCTATAAAATCTTCTGATTTTATTTTCTGTTGTGATTCTTTTGTTATTTGTTCATACATTTTTTCGTATTCTTTGTTATTTATTAATTCTATATAACTTATTAATATTTCCTTTGCATTTTTTTCGTTATTTTTATTTGTATAATATATCCCTATTGCTATTCCACTTGCTACTAATATTATTAAAAGAACTATTATTGGTATTATTACTTTTTTGTTTTTCACTTATTTTCTACTTCCTTCCTAAAATTAAATTTATTCTAGTGTATGTCTATTTTTTTTTATTGTCAAGATTTATGATGCAATCGCTTAAAATTTTAATTATTTATTGTTGCAGTTCAGTATATAGCTATTGAACTAAGTTATCTAAGCTTTCAAATCTTGATTTTTATGGTAGATGATTAAATAAAGGAAAGAAAAATAGCCATATACTGAACTATAACTATTTATTTGTTTTTATTTAATTAAGAATAGCGCAAAAAGGATTATAATTATTTATTTTTGAGAATGGGGCAACGAAAATAATAAATAATTATAATCCTTTGAAAGCAAGTATATTTTATAAATACAAATAAATAATTATAATTTTAAGCGAAAATATCATCTTTACTATATTCTTCTAGTTTCAAACCTAACCTAGTTTTCATATAACTAATTAAACTAATAGAAATAATAAGCATAAAAATTCCAACAATAACTGTAGCATTAGCAGTATTAGTAATATCCAGCAAATAAGAACCAACAAATTCAATAATAGCTCTAAGCAAATTTTTTACCATTGCATTAATAGCATGAATTTGAGATAAAATATTTTCATTAGAAAAATTTCCCAGATATCTATTAGAAAGAACCATACTCATCCCTTTATCAAAATTTATCACTATACAAGCAAAAGTAACTACAAGTAATGAAACTAAATAAGGAGTATTCAAAACAACACAAACACCTGCTATTATTATTGAAATAGTAATAGTTAATAAAATAATTGATAAAGATTTATTTTTAAATCTAGCATTAAAAGTTATCTGACATTTTGAACCAAGTGATGAAGCAATTCCAACAATTGCAGTAGTAGCAGTAATAATTGGAGTTGGAGTACCAATATCAACAAAAATACTATTCCTATATGTACTAATTAAGCAAAAAACTCCCCAAGTAATACCTGTATATAGAAACAAGCTCCTTAATCTATTTGATTTTAAAATAAATTGAATTCCCTCTTTTAACTCTTTAATATAATTCTTTTGTACTTTATTTTGTTTAAGAAAATTTGAACTTTCTATTCTTTCAATATCTTTAAAACCTAAAGCTAATATAATTGACATTATATGAAAAATCAGAGAAAGTATCATTGGTATATATGGATTTAATACATATAAAAATCCAGAAAGCACTGCAGTTATTGCATTAACAAAAAAGTAGTTTCTAAATCCTTTTCCCTCTAATTTAGAAAAAATATATCCTTTATTATTCCCATCTGGTATTGAAGACATAATAAGAACATCATCAGAAATATCCTTTATAGAAAAGCATAACGAATCTATAAATTGTGCAAAAACATATGATATAAATCCATTGCAGTTCATCACTAGGATAACAAATAAAGCTCCAAATATATTTGATATTATTGTACATTTTCTTGCTCCTAATTTATCTACCAATATACTTGCAGGTATTTGCATAAATATCATAAATAATGCATAAAAAGAACATCCTAAAACAAACTGTGATGCTGTAAGCCCTTTTACTTGTGTTAAAAATAAAAATTGTATTGCATAAAAAAATATTCTATCAAGTGATATAGTTCTATAAAAAGAATATAATCTCATATTTTGTTTTCTTGCTTCTACTATTTCTTTATTCATTTGTTTATTTCTCCTAAGTTTATTATTTTATTTATTTAAATTTTTAATTTTAGGTTTTCCAAAGGTTATATTATTTCTTGCAATACTAAAAAAAGCTTTTAAGGTTTTTATCATAATTTCTTTACTTTTATCATCTATATTTTTGTAGGTTCTTAACATTGTAATTGCATTTGTAAATTTATTATTACTAAATTCAGATAAAGTTTCTATCTGTGTAGTGTTTAATATCTCAAAAAATATATCAATAAACTTTTCTCTTTGCTCTGGTTCAACTTCTTTCAACCATTTTGTAATTGTATGATCAATAAATTCACTTGAATTTGTTAACTCATCCTCAAGAAAATGTGTTCCTATTAATTGCCAAGTATATAAATCATGTTGCATTATTCCAGTTTGTGTACTTTTTAAAATTGTTGTTTCTTCTTTATGATTTAATAATCTTCCAATTATTGATGTTTGAGGTATATATGTATGTACTTTGCTCAATATTGCTTTATACTCTTCACTTTCTACCACTTTGTCCATAAAGCCTGGTCCATCATTATTATATATTTTCATTATGTTGTTTTGTATTTCTTTTTTACAAAAAGTCCCTGCATATACTGCTAAATTTCCTCCTTTTGAATGCCCTCCTACAAGAAGCTTTTTATTATAAGCTTTAGCAACATTTTCTAAATATTCTACTGCATCTGTTTGTGATGGAACTAATTCACTAAAACTCATGTTAAAATCTTCTTTCCAACCTACTACTGTGTTATCTGTTCCTCTATATGATACATATATAATTTCATCAGGTAATAATATTGTAATTGCAGAAAATTGTTTTTCTTTTATTAAATCTAATTTATTTATGTATCTAGTAAGCTTTAAGTTTCCAAATCTATTACTTTTTGCTAATAGTGGAAACAAGTCAATATCTTCTTTCTGTAATATTCTTCCTGTAGTCCCAAGCTTTTTATATCTTTCATATACTTCTTTAAGTTCTATTTCTTCATTACTTTCAAATAGTCCATCAAAAGGAAAATATGATAAACGTGATAATATTAAATTGTCTATTTCATTAAATTTATCAACCTTTATACTTAAATCGCCTCTCCATTCTAAATAATCGAAAATATTTGACATCTTAAATCTGATTCCTTCCTCAAGTCACAAATCTCTTTAGAAAAAAGTTGCTATTCACTATTCTTTATAAAATTCATAACTTGTTTTGCTAATTCTTCTTCTTTTCCTGTATAACTATGATTAGCTCCATCTATATAATTTATATCTTTATTTCTGTTAGTTATTGCCTTTGATACAAGTGCAACTAATTCTTCTGGCTCCTGCAATATCATTTCGTTTTGATTTCCCCATCTCATAAATAATGGTACTTCTATATTATTTAACTTATCTAGCTTTTTATCTTGTCCATAATTTGCAAAATTTATTTCTTTGTTATCTCGTGCATATCTTAAAAAGGTTTTAACACTTATTGGATGTATGAAGGCTTCTTTAGGCATTAACTCTTCTAACTTTCCTTCTGTTTCTTTTTTTGAAGCATATTTTATATATGTATCTAGTTTATCTCCTAAATATATTGTTAAAGTTTTTGGTATGTCAATTAAAGATAGTAATATTATTTTATTAATTAATAATAAAATATCTTTTTTATTTTCGTCTTTAAGCTTGTTGTAGGTATATACTATTTTTGTACACCCTAAACTATGACCTTGTAAATATATGTTCTTGTATCCTATTTCTTTTAGTTTTAAAATTGCTCCTACAATATCTTCATATCCATCTAGTACATCTTCAAACGTTGTTCCTCCTAGAATTGTTTGCTTTACTCCATTTATTATCTTTTTGTTATATTTAACTAATTCACTTCCTCTGTTGTTAAAACAAAAATAGTCTATGTTATTACTTATAGCATTTTTTGCAATAACATCCTCTCTTTTTTTGAAACAGTTACTACTCATTCCATGTATCGATAGTATTACTTTTTCTGTACCTTGTTCACCTTCATAAAGTATTCCATTTAATTTTATTCCATCTGTAGCTAGAAAATCTATTTTCTTCATTTTTAATCCTTCCTTTTTTATAAATGATTTTTGGGACGGAGGAAAAAATCATTATATAATATATAAAAGATATTAATTTATATTTTAAACTAATGATTTTTTCCTCCGTCCCCAAAATCATTTCTTACGTTCTTAAATCATAAAAAGAGTAAATCTGTAAGCCGGGTTCTGTCTTTTAAAATAGCCATTTATCTAGGATATATATTACTATATATCTCAAGCCACGCATTTCAAGAAGGTGCCGAGCAGGCTTAATCTTCTTTCTTAGGTGTTGCTCCAGATGGGGTTTACACTGACCCACTATGTCACCATAGTGGCGGTGAGCTCTTACCTCGCCTTTTCATCCTTACCACTTTATTGTGGCGGTTATTTTCTGTTGCACTTTCCTTAAGGTCACCCTCACTAGACGTTATCTAGCATCTTTGCTCTATGGAGCCCGGACTTTCCTCTCGTAGTTCCTTTCGGAATTTACCAGCGACTATTTAATTTACTCTACTTTATATTTTATCATATATTATTGATTTCTTCCAGTATATTTTTATATTTTATTAAAAAAACTGATTCATCTTGCACTTCAACTGCATTTTGCAATTCATTTACCATAACAAAAGTCTTACTTATTTTGTACTGCTATGTCTGCTGGTCTTTTTACTTGTTTTTTTATTTTTGTGCTTGATTGTTCTATTCTTTTTGTTAATTCACATACTGCTTTTATTTGTATTGCTTTTATTTCGCCTATTCCTTTTATGTTTTTTAGG
>CAQPRV010000141.1 GCA_948857205.1 uncultured Clostridia bacterium | reverse complement strand
GCTACTGAAATTGACGGAAATAATCATAAAAAGTGCTGTTTTTTCTTCATTAAATTTATTTATTATAAAAGTCAATACCAAAATTACCAAAAAATGGAAAATATTAACAATACTAGTGGTTAATCTATGGTGTCTAAATTGGTAAAAATTATTTTCCCTTTTTTGGTAATTTTGGTATTGACTTTTATAATAAATAAATTTAATGAAGAAAAAACAGCACTTTTTATGATTTTACCAGATGAAAAAACAACCTTCTATGGCTTATGTAGTTTATTTGTTAATCAAGTATATACAAAGCTTGTAGAAATGGCTGATGAGAGGGGTGGTCGCTTAAAAATTCGTACTAATTTTATATTAGACGAATTTGGTTAAGGTAACTTTTCAGCAATACCTAATTTTCGGACGGATTTTTAACAGTTCGGACGGACGGAAGACGGAATTAAATTTAACTTATTTATTCAGAGTTTTAGCCAATTGAATGAAAAATATGGAGATAATGTAGCTCAAAATATAATTGATAACTGTTTCGTACTTAATTACTTGAAAACATCATCAGAAACAACTGCAGAGCGAATTTCAAAACGTATTGGCACTTATACTACAACAAGTTGGTCGGAGAGTAGTGATAAAAAATCTGATAATAGTGGAAGTAATTCTATGAATTTAATTTCAAGGGCATTACTAACAACAGATGAGATTCTAAGATTACAAAGACCATATTTGCTAGTTATGTGTGCTGGAACAGAGCCTGCTATAACTAACTCTCCTGATTTAAGTAAATGGACTTTTAATAAACTTTTAGGATTAGGAGATAAGAATTGGAACATTAAAGTAAGACAACTTAGAGAAGACGCAAGAGTTATTAGAGAAATAGTACCACTTGAATTATGGGATATAGATAAGCAGACAATGGAACTTAAACAAAAAAAGAAGGAGCGAGAACTGGAGGAAAGACGATTGAATTTTATGAAAAGACAAGGGGCAATCGAATATCCAAAGGGAAATTTATAGGAGGAAAACAAAAGATGAAAATTAAAGAAAAATTATTAACACTAGGAACATCATTAGGACTAGGCATAATGTCATTAAGTAATACGGTATTTGCTGACATTGTAACAGAAGTATCAGGTGGAGGAGAAATACAAAGTAGTAAAATTGGCACAGGAATGTTAAGACTTGTAAAGGATTTAACAGGAACATTACAATGGATAATTCCATTTGTGGGAGTAGGATTTATTTTGTGGCACATTTTTAAGATTATATCAGGAGATGAAAGAGATCAAGAAATACACAAAAAAGGAATTATTAAAGTTTTAGTTTGTATAGTAGTTGGTTTAATAGTAGTAACAATTGTAAATCTAATGGGAAGATATTTCTCATAATTCACGGAGGTAAAGAAAAATGAATAAAAAAGAACAAATTGAAAAAATGAATTTAGAAGTAAAAGAAAAATTGGATTTAACGGATAAAGAATATAAAGATTCAAAAGAAGTATTAAGCAGATTAAATGAAATGGATTTAGAAAATAATCCAGAATTATATGAAAATACGCAACCAGAAGTTAAGAATCCAACAGAAAGACAAAAGAAAATTAAAGAATTAGAAGAACGTAAAAAACAAGCAGAGGAAGAAGAAAAAACACTTATAGAAAACTTTTCAGAAGAGATAGGACAAAGTATAAAAGATACAGAAAAAATTTGGGGGTATTTAAAGCGTTATGCTTTAATTGGAATGGTTACAGGAGTACCAGGAATTGCATTAACTTGTTTATATGATAAATGGAAAGAAAATTCTATGGTAAAAGAGCTAAAGGAATTAAATCAAAAAGTTGTTGCAAGTCAAAATGAACCAGAATTGCATAAGGAACTAGCAGAAAAATATCAAAAATATGAAAGAGAATTTTGCAAAGTACATCATATTGACAAGATACAAGAAAATATCAAGAAATCTAATTCTTTTTTAGAGATAAAAAAGAATAAAGAAACATTACTTGGATTTGTTAATGAGATTAATAAATATAAAAATATAGATAAAAAAGAAACAGAAAAGGAATTTGAAAAATTAAAACAATTATCTGATGAGTTTATAAAACAAGAAGAGAGTAAAGAAAATATTGAAGAAGAAACAGTTGAAGAGGACGAAGAAATAGTAATAGAACCAAAATAAAATAGGAG
>CAQPRV010000140.1 GCA_948857205.1 uncultured Clostridia bacterium | reverse complement strand
TTCATATATACCACCTTCTTTCTTTTCACCTATATTTTATCACATTTGTGCGAAAAATTATTTTTTATTAAAAAAAAGTAGCAAAATTTTATTATTTTTACTACCTTTTTTCCTCTTTTATTTTTTATTCGTTAGAACTGAAACCAATCACTTAAAATTTTAATTATTTTTTGTCGAAATATAGATAAACCAAGAAGAAAAAATCTGAAAAATTAAAGCTCTTTTAGTAAATTTATTCGTGTGCCAAATTTATGAAATAAATTTGTTCTTGTCCGATTTGAGTTTCCAACTGTAAGAAGAAAACCTCAAAGGGATAGCAATTGTAGCTTTTTATACAATAGGAAAGTATAACTTTCCTATTGTATAAAAAAAAGAAACTATAATAATTTTTAATTACTATAGTTTCTTTATATGAATTCATATATTTATTTTATTTATATAAAATTCTTATTTTTTATTTACTAAATCTTTTAGTGCTTTACCAGCTTTGAATACTGGAGCATTTGATGCAGGAATTTTGATTTCTTCTTTAGTTTGTGGGTTTCTTCCTTTTCTTGCAGCTCTTTTTCTAACTTCAAAAGATCCAAATCCAACTAATTGAACTTTATCTCCTTTTTGTAATGTTTCTGTTACTACTTCTATAAAAGCGTTTACTGATTCTTCAGCTGCTTTTTTTGTTGCTCCTGTTTTTGCAGCTACTGCTGCTACTAATTCAGCTTTGTTCATTTAAATTACCTCCTATAAGATCTAATGTTATGTACTTTTATTGCTTGAACAATAGCAATAAATGTACTTCTATTTAACTTTATTCGCCAAAAATATTGAAAATCCTTCTTTTTTTCTTATTTTTATCTATTTTTTTTAATATATTTTTAGTTTTACCAAAACTTTATGAAGTTTTTCTCCACCAGGTAGTTGCAATATTTCTTCTTTTGAAAAAATTTTAAGTACTATAATTGCTAGTGCATAAATCATAATAGCTACTACCATTGCTATTATTGTAGCCAATTTTGGCATTATTATTCCTGAAAGTGTTAAATAAATAAAATATGAGCAAATTCCCATCATTACTGTTGCTAATATAGGTTTTATAACAAATTTTGAAAAGGTCAAATTTAATTTTATATTTTTTCGTAAAGCACTAATTGCTATCATAAATGCAATAAGATGACATATTACAGAAGCAATTGCTGCCCCATTAACACCTATTTCTGGTATTGGTACTAAAACTAAATTTAAAATTAATTTTGCAAATACTCCGACAACCTAAGGCTATAGTTGGTATTATTAGTTTCCCATATCCTTGTAAAGCTCCATTTATGGTTTGGTCTAATATTGTAAAAATAATTGTTAGCGAACTTATTTGTAATATTAATTCCCCTGAACTTGCATTTGGAAATAATAAATTTAAGATTGGTCCTGCAAATATACACATTCCTATTGTACATGGTAATCCAATTAGCATTGAGATTAATAAAGAGAAAGATGTTTTTTGTGTAATTGTCTTTTCGTCTCTTCTTGCTTTTGCAGCTGATATTGCTGGAACTAAAGCCGTTGAGAAAGCAACATTTATTGATAGTGGTAAACTTGTAAGCATGTCAACTTTTCCGTCCTAATATTCCATATTGCGATATTGCCATGTCTTCAGACATAAATTGTTTTAAACTTCTGACAACTGTAAAGGAGTCTATATTTTTATTTATTGATGACATTATTGCTGTTAAAGCTATTGGTATTGATACTAGTAAAATTCTTTTTATTATGTTTTTTACTCTTTCATATTGATAATTTACAGTTGAGTTTATTTCTAAGGCTATTTCTCTTTTTCTTGTTTGATAATATAAGTATAGATACCCAAAGCCTGCCATTGTTGCTAAAGTTGTAGCTAAGGTAGCCCCCCCTGCCATCCATTCAGTAGATACGTTTGAAATTATTGCTATTATTTCTACTACAATAATTGTTAAACAGGTTTTAAAAACTTGCTCTAAACTTTGTGATCTTGCTGTTGCTTTAATATTTTGTCTACCATTAAAGTATCCTCTCATTACTGAAGAAATTGCAACAAAGAATATTGCTGGTGATAATGCAACTAAGGTCATTTCTGCTTCTGGTATTTGCAACCATTGATTTGCAATTAGTTTTGCTCCAAAAAATAACATTAAGCTTCCAATTATTCCTATAACTGAAAATGTCGCAAAAGCTATCTTAAATATTCTATGTGCTCCTTTATGATCCCCTACTGCAACTCTTTCAGAAACTAATTTTGATATTGCGTTTGGTACCCCTATTGATGATATTGTGAGTAACATTGCATATATTTGGTAGCCTGCTGCTACAATTCCATTTCCTTTATCTCCAAATCCTTCTCTATTTGTAAGATATAAGGTATATATTAACCCTAATAGTTTTATTGCTATTTGTGAAAATATTAAAGTTATAACACCTTGCATAAAGGTTTCTTTTTTATGCACTTTTCCTTTAGGTATTTCCTTTATCATTTAATCACTCCTATTTTTATTTGTTTATATTAATTGTACTTATTTATTATAGATTTAATTACTAAATTATTCAATACTTTTATTTTATTTTTTGCTAGTTTCGATTTGTCCTTACAAGAGAGAGCATTTAAGCAATTCTTGCTAGGGTATGGGATATATAAATATTGATGAAAATTCGAATGCAACTGAAAAATCTTTAGAAATTCTTAAATTATTTTATGGAAAGAGTTCAAGCATGCCTTGGAAGGGTGCCATAAAATAATTTTAGAATTTTTTAATATTTGTAGGGAAGTCGAGAATTTGAAGAAATATTTATATATCCCATACCCTAGCAAGAATTGCTTAAATGCTCTCTCTTGTAAGGTCTAATTTGAGCCATAAAAAAATAATGAGACAAAAGTCTCATTATTTTAATTTATATATTTAGCAACATTTTTTTTCTTTTTTACAAAGCATTAATATAATAGATAGAATTAATAATAAGCCTAATATAACTGCTAAGACAATTACAGCTGGTAATGAAAGTAATATAACTAAACTAAGTGCTGCACCAATAATTAAACCAATTACAAATACAAAAGAAACTAATAAAATACTAGTAACTATACCTAAGCAGTTTCTCTTTTTACAACATTTTTTATCACATTTCTTATCGCATTTTTTATTTTCATAGCAATATATTTGTTCTTGTGGCTCCATACAAGTCACCTCCAGTATAGTATCCTGATTGATACTATACTATATTATATGAAATCCTACATATATAGTGACATTTTTCTACAAAATTTTCAAGTAGCCAAGTAGCTTGTATAACACTATATATGTTAAAAAATACAGTTTAAGATTATTAGTATAAAATTTATTTTTTAAGCTATGAAAATGCTACTCTCCATGTTTCTTTTCAATTTTAGTAATAGCCTTCAAAGCTTTCTCTCTTTGTAAAATAACAACATGTCCACAACCTTGGCATTCTAGTTTAAAATCAACACCAACTCTAGTAATCTTCCATAATTTACTTCCACAAGGATGTTGCTTTTTAGTTCTAACAATATCTCCTAAATTATATTCCATAAAAACTCCTTTAAAACAATTGAAGTCTTTCCATTTTCTCTTTATTTAAGAATAACTAAGAAAAAATTATAAGTAAGCTTTTGTATGCACTAGAAAATGCTACAAATTCTAGTTATCTCTAAAATTATCTTCCTACTAGCTTAATCTTGCTTCAATTGATTTCTTTCCTAATACTTTCATTATTTCATACATATCTGGCGTATTTGTTCTTCCTGTTAGAGCAACTCTTATTACTGTACTTACATCACCTACATGCCCTTTATACTTTTCTGGATTTGCTTTATATTCTTTTACTTCTTTTGCATAGCCTAATTCTCCAGCTAATTCTTTTATTTTTTCAAACCATTCTTGCTTTTCATCTGTTTCTTCATAATATTTTTCTATATACAATTTTATTATTTTTTCTATTTCTTCTTTTTGCTCTATTTTTTGATTATCATAGTTGATAGTTTCTTTTTTGAATTTACTGTCATACATATAAATTATAGCTTGTTTTACCTCTGACCACTTTGAGATATCTTTTCTTGACTTTTCATTTCCTCTTTCTATGCTAAATATTTTTAACGAATAGTCTTTATCTTGTATCATTTCTTCTAGTTCTTTGTCATATTTTTTTGCCCATTCTAAGGCTTTGTTATACACTTCTTCAGCATTTAATTTTGATATTACTGTTTTTGATACATCTAATAATTTGGTCATATCAAATAATGCACCACTTACTGCCATTTTGTTTAATTGAAGTTCAAATTCTGATATATTTTTGTCTTTATTTGCTCTTCTCCAATTTTCAAAGGTTGAATTTGCTATATTTAATAGATATTCTTTAACCGCTTCTGCTGGTATTCCTTCCTTTTCATAATAATTTACAGCTGCTTCTGGATCTTTTCTTTTACTTAGTTTTCTTTTATTTCCTTCGTCATTTTTCATTATTGGTGCTATATGAGCATATTTTGGTGCTTTGAAACCTAATTCATAAAATAATTGTAAATGTAAAGGTATAGATGACAACCATTCATCTCCTCTAATTACATGTGTTGTTCCCATTAAATGGTCATCTATTGCATGTGCAAAATGATAAGTTGGTAATCCATCTGCTTTTATAATTACAATATCTTGGTCATTCTCTGGAAATTCTACATTTCCTTTTATTATATCTTTATGCTTTATTTTTTTATCTTCTCTTCCAGGTGATTTAAAACGTATTATATATTTTTCTCCTTTTTTGATTTTTTCTGCCATTTCTTCAACTGTATTGTTTCTACATTTTGCCCATACTCCATAATATCCAGGTCTAATTTTTGCTTCTTCTTGTTTAGCTCTTATTTGTTCAACTTCTTCTGATGTACAAAAACATGGATATGCTTTTCCTTGTGATATTAAATATTTTGCATAAGCTTGATATATTTCTTTTCTTTCAGATTGCTTATATGGTCCATATTTTCCTTTGCTTTCTGTTTCTGATATCATGCCTTCATCTGCTTCAAGTTTAAAATTATTTAATGAGTTTATTATTTCGCTTGTTCCATTTTCAATTTCTCTTTTTTGATCTGTATCTTCTATCCTTATGAAAAATACTCCACCTGTTTGCTCTGATATTTTTTTTGCTATTAAGGCTTGATATAATCCACCAATATGCATAACTCCTGTTGGACTTGGAGCATATCTTGTTACAACTGCTCCTTCTTTTAATTCTCTTTTTGGATATTTTTCTTCATAATATTTTATATCTTTTACTTCTGGAAATATTAATTCAGCTAAATCTTTGTAATCCATTCTTTTCTCTCTCCTATCTTTTATATTTTTATTAATTTTCTTTTCATAATTTTAATATTTGCATTATACTATAATTTCTAGTAATTCACAATATATAATCTAAAAATAGACACTATTAAATTTTAGTGTCTATTTTTAAATCTAAGTTTGCAGATTTTGATTCTGAAACTGCTTTTGCTATATTATAAATCAATTTTTGCTTATCAGGTGTACAGTTTATAAGAACTTTATACAATTCTTTATCTAAGTATTTATCTGATGAAGTTGTAACCCCTGTTATTAGAGTTTCCATTGGAACATCTAAAGCATTTGCAATTTGTGCTAATCTTTTTAAATTAATTTGAGAATGACCCCTTTCTACTCTACTTAAAAATGCTGTTGCTATATCAATTTCTTCCGATAACTTTTCTTGCGACCACCCTTTTTTCTTTCTTGCCTCTCTAATTCTTTCTCCTATTAGTGAATAATCTATATCGTTTTTCATTCGATCACTCTCCTTCATAAGTAAATATAACATTATGCATTCCACTTGTCAATATATTTTTGTCTTATTAATAAAATTTTACATGAAAATTTGTTGTTCTTTAAACTTATGAACTATTAATTCTTTATTTTTACTATTATTTTACCTTATTTGCATAAGTATTATTTACAATTTTATCATATGGTGCTTGAGTTTTTAATTCTCCTGCCATAGTCATAACTTCTTGTAGTCTATTAAAAGCTTCTTCTTTAAGTACTGGTGTATCATTCCATGCTTCTATATCTTTATAACTTTGTATTGAGGTTTCTAATAAGGCTAAATCTGTTCCAGGAAAGAAGCTCTGTATTGCTTCTGCTATTTCTTTACTTGTATGGTCTTTTACCCATTGTTGACCTTTGTATACTGCATTTGTAAATCCTTGAATTGTATCTTCATTTTTTTCTATATAACTTTTCTTTGCAAAGTATGCAGTATATGGTATTTCTCCTGCCTCTTCGCCTACTGATGCAACTACATATCCCTTTTTTTCTTGTTCTGTTAGTGATGCTGTTGGTTCAAATAAAGTTACATAATCTGCGTCTCCACTTGCAAAGGCTCCTGCCATTAAATCAAATTTGATGCTATCATCTAATATTAAATCAGTTTGTGGATTTATTCCATTTTTCTTTAATACATATTCTAAGGTCATATATGGAACTCCTCCTTTTCTTCCAGGTATTACTGTTTTTCCTTTTAAATCTTTCCAGTTGAAATTTCCATTATTGTTTCTTGAAACTAAAAATGATCCATCTTTTTTTGTCATTTGTGCAAATACTTGACAAAAGTCTTCTTTTCCTTCATTATACACATATATTGATGCCTCTGGTCCAGCAAATCCTATTTCACATTGATTTGCTAATACTGCTGTCATTACGGCATCTGCTCCGTTGTCCTGTTGTTAATTCTATTTCTAAGCCACTTTCTTTAAAAAATCCTTTATTTATTGCAACATATTGTGGAGCATAAAATACAGAACGTGTTACCTCATTTACCTTAACTAACTTTATTTCTTCTAGATTTGAAGATTTTCTTCTATTTGAAGTAATTACTCCTACTATTATTACTGCTAAAACTATGATAACCAAAACTACTAATCTAAATTTGCTTTTCAACTTTGTACCTCCTATTTAAATTTTTTAGATTTTAGGATAAATTTTTCTAGTAATAAAATCGCACCATACATAATTCCAGCTACAATTCCAAGTATAATTACACTTGCCATTACCAAATCTAATTTAAATACTTGCCCACCATATACAATCAAATATCCAAGTCCTGCTTTTGATACTAAAAACTCACCTGATATTATTCCTACTAGAGAGAGTCCGATATTAACTTTTAACGAATTTATAAAGGTCGAGATATTAGCTGGTAATACAATTTTCGTTAGTATTTGAAATTTCGTTGCTTTAAAGGTTCTTGCCATTTTTATTAATTCTTTATCAGTTCTTAAAAATCCATTTAGGTTTTCTAAAATAGTAACAATTAACGAAATAGCAACTGCCATTACAATAATTGCAGGAGTACCAGCTCCAACCCAAATAATAATAACTGGTCCGAAGAGCTACCTTTGGTAAACTATTTAAAACTACTAAATATGGATCTGCCACTTTTGCTAAAAAGTCTGACCACCACAAAATAATTGCAATAATCATTCCCAAAAAGGCTCCAAGTAAAAATCCTACTAAAGTTTCATATACTGTTACAGAAATATGCTTTGTTAAATCATTTGCTCCTAAATTCATTAAAGTTGCAACTATTCTTGAAGGCTTACTTGTTATAAAACTATCTATTATATTTTTATTTGCTAAATATTCCCATACTCCTAGAAATAAAACTAATATAAGAATTTGAGTTAATAATACTAGATATTTGTTTTTTCTTTTATCTCTTAGATATTGTTTTCTTTCTTTTGATATCATTCCTTTAATCATCTATTTTCAGCTCCTTCCATAAAGTATTAAAATATTTGCTAAATTTAGGGCTTTCTCTGCAATTTAATGGTGTTCTATTATCAATTTCAAAATCAATCTTGTGTATATCTTTAATTGTACCTGGTCTTTTACTTAAAACTAAAACTCTATCACTCATACTTATAGCTTCTGAAATATCATGTGTTACAATAAGTGCTGTTATCTTTTCTTTTTTTAGTATTTTATAAATATCGTTTGTAACCATAATTCTTGTTTGATAATCTAAAGCAGAAAATGCTTCATCTAATAATAGTATCTTAGGTTTAATTGCTAAAGTTCTAATTAAGGCAACTCTTTGTCTCATTCCTCCTGATAACTCTGAAGGATATTTATTCTTAAAATCATACAAGTTATATTTTTTTAGTAAATCTTCTACATGTTTTAGACTACTTTCATCTTTTATTCCTTTAACTTCTAATCCAAAGGTTGTATTACTAAAAATATTTCTCCATTCAAGTAAGCAATCTCTCTGAAGCATATATCCTATTTCAGATGATATTCCATCAACTCTTTTTCCTTCTATGTATATTTCTCCTGTTGTTTTTTCTTCTAATCCTGCAATTATAGAAAGAAGTGTTGATTTTCCACAACCACTAGGTCCTATTATACTTACAAACTCTCCTTTATTTATTCTGAAGTTCACATTATTTATAGCTAAAATTTCACTTTCCTTATTCTGATATTTCTTGCTTATATTTTTAACTTCTAATATTTTTTCCATTGCTTCCCTCCTATAAATTTATCCTAATATATTTTATGTTAAATAAGCAAAAATTGTTTATAGAACAAATAAGAAAATCAAAGATTTTATTTAATTTGTTCTCGCCCGATTTGAGTTTTCGACTGTAAGGAGAAAATCTCAAAGGGCTAGCGATTGTAACTTTTATACAATAGAAAAGTATAACTTTCCTATTGTATAAAAAAACAGATAATTGTTTTATTAATTATCTGCTTTATCTTTTAATTATACTTTATTTATATCTTTCTTTATTTCTTCTAATTCTTCTTTTGTTATTTCTACTACTTCAAGTATAATTTCTTCTTCAAAATTCTTTTGTAACATTTTTTTTGCTACACTACTTTTACCCTCTTTAATTCCTTTTGTTATTCCTTTTGTTATTCCCTTTGTTATTCCTTTTGATATTCCTTCTTTCCATACTCTTTTGTCTTCTTCTATAAGCCTTTCCATTAATGTACTCATATTTTCATCACCTACCTTCTTATTTATTTTTTCTAATAATTTATCTTTTTCAACGTTTTCAATTGCTCCATTTAAAAAATTTATTA
>CAQPRV010000139.1 GCA_948857205.1 uncultured Clostridia bacterium | reverse complement strand
CCTATTATTAGTTTTTTGTTTTTTTGCCTTGAACATCCCTCATTTTATATGAAAAGAATTTCTAAATATTTTCCAGTTGCATTCGAATTTTCATAAATATTTTAGATATATTCTTCCCTTATATAAAATAAATTCCCACTAAAAAATCAAGATTTGTAGTACTTAAGTATTAGGAAAATACCTATATACTAAACTGTAACACTAAAGGTCGAAACTTGAAAGAATTATATATTGAAATACAAAAAAATTTAATATATAATAATATAGAAGATTATATAAAACATAAAAGTAGAGAGGGGAATTAGTAATGCAAAAAAACAAAAAACTAATAATAGGTTTAATAATTCTTATACTAATCTTATTTGCAAATTCAGAGAAATTACTTGCATCAACAGAGAAAACCATAGGAATTAGTTATAACACACATGTGCAAGATTATGGATGGGAAAAAGATTTTTCTAGAAGCAATGGTCAAATTTCAGGAACACAAGGAAAATCAAAAAGATTAGAAGGAATAAAAATAAAAGGGACAAACTTACCTGCTGGAGCAAAAATACAGTATCAGGTGCATGTTCAAGATATTGGATGGCAAGGTTGGAAACAAGATGGAGTTATGGCAGGAACAAGTGGAAAAAGTAAAAGATTAGAAGCAATAAGAATAAAATTAATAAATATGCCAGGATATTCTGTAGAATATAAAGTACATGTACAAAATGTAGGATGGCAAGAATGGAAACAAGATGGAGCTATGGCAGGAACAGAAGGAAAGTGTTTACGACTTGAAGGAATACAAATTAGAATAATTAAAAAGCAGAATAAAGGTTCAATTAATATCGAAACAAATTTAGATAAATCCTTTTATAATGTAATATCAGTATCAGGATGGAAAATATCAAATGTAGAAAATTCAAAATTAAAAATCTATATAGATGACAAAGATGTTACAACAAATGCTAATCTACAATATAAAAAAAGAACAGATTTAGCAGAAAAAATTAATTATGGATGTGAAACAGAATATGCAAAAC
The DNA here is from genome assembly GCA_948857205.1 of uncultured Clostridia bacterium. Lineage (GTDB taxonomy): Bacteria > Bacillota > Clostridia > TANB77 > CAG-508 > CAG-269. The sequence continues at coordinate 4,976 of CAQPRV010000139.1, read as the reverse complement.
CAGGATTTAGTTTCAATATTTCCACAAATAATATGAAAACAGGAACCTACAAATTAACCTTAAAATTGCTAACCTCTGATGAAAAGACAGTTTTAGCAACTATCAATAAAAATATAAAATTAGATAAAAATATACATATAAGTTATCAATCACATGTACAGATGATTGGATGGCAAGGAAGAAGGGAAGATGGTGCAACATCAGGTACATCTGGGCAATGCAAAAGAATAGAAGCAATGAATATAAAAGCCTACAATTTACCAAATGGTGTTAACCTAAAATACAAAGCACATATTCAAGATAAAGGTTGGACTACATGGGTAGGAGATGGACAAAATGTTGGTGTAACAGGAAAAAATAAAAGATTAGAAGCGATAAAAATAAAATTAGAAAATACAGATAAATATTCTGTTATGTATAGAACACATGTGCAAGATTTTGGATGGCAAGACTGGGCATATGATGGAGAAACATCAGGAACAGAAGGTTCAGCTAAAAGAATTGAAGCAATACAAATTAAAATTGTAAATAAAATAACACAACAAAAAATAATAGCATATTTAGATGAATTTTCAGGAGCTATAACAAACGAAAAGCATAATGTAACAGGATGGGTTATGACAAATATAAAAGATACAAAATTACAATTGTTAATTGATAATAAAGTAGTATCTACAAAATTACAAAGAACTAGAGATCAGGGAGTATTTAATGCAATAAAAGGATATGGCGGAGAAGAATTAAATCCAACACCAAAATTTATAGCAAATATTGATTTTTCAAAATATTCCTTAGGAAATCATAATATAAAAATAAAAGTACTTTCTAAACAAGGAAAAGTTCTAGTAGAAAAGAGTAGAAATATAACAATAAAACAAAAAATTGAAATATCAACAGGTACTTATGGAATTTCAGGACTTAAAGCAAAAGGCAATAGTAAAGGTTCAGACTTACAATATTATAAATATGGTAATGGACCAAATGTATTTTTTGCAACATTTTGTGTCCATGGATTTGAAGATAAATGGGGAAGAGATGGAACGGAATTAGTTTTAATTGCAAATAAATTTTGGGAATATTTAAAAGGTAGTAAAGATAGTAGTATTGCGGATAAATGGACGATATATATTTTTCCAGAGGTAAATCCAGATGGTAGAAAAGCAGGTTGGACAAATAATGGACCTGGAAGAACAACATTATTTACAAATGCACCAGGAAATAAAGGAATAGATTTAAATAGATCTTTTTCAGCAGGCTTTAAATATCAATCAAATTCAAGAAACTTTACAGGAACACAACCTTTTCAGAGCTATGAAGCAAGATATTTAAGAGACTTTTTATTATCACATAAATCAAAAAACGGTCAAACACTTTTAGTAGATTTACATGGTTGGACACAACAATTGATTGGAGATGCTACAATTAGAGGATATTATAGACAACAATTTCCTGAAAACATAGATACTGCAAGTTATGGTAGTGGATATCTTATTAATTGGGCAAGAACTTCCTTAGGATCAAGTAACAGAGCTGCAAAATCTGCATTAATAGAATTACCAGATTACATTAGAACACCACAAGATGTACAAAAACATAATTTAGCAAATAGATACATTAGCGCAACAATGGCAATGTTAAGAGGAATAAATTAAAATGAAGAAAAGGTGTTGAAAAATAATTATAATTTTGGCGTCATCAAACTGCATTTGAAATCTAATTAACGTACAATTAGTACGCCTCATAAATTTCAAACTTGTTTTCCTAGCTAAAATTTAATTCTTTTTCAACCAGATTTGTGCCTTAGGAGGGAATGGAATTAAAGATGAAAAAACTAAATAAAAAGCCAATAGCACTAATATTTATCATATTAATATTAGTAATAACAATATCAATAATAGTTATTATTTTAAAAAATAATAAAACATCAGAAGAAAAACTACAAGAAGAAAATTGGGAAAATCCATTTACACAAATAAATAAAAACGAAATTCAATATCAAGAAAATGCATCTGTTGATGAGTTAAAAAAAGAAACAGGTTTAACTGCAGATAGTAGTTTATATGAAGTAAATACAGAATATGATGGTAGAAAAGTTTTAAATATAAAAACAAGTATACAATATAAAGTTGCATTTGCAGGACTAATAAAACAACAAATGCCAGAATTAAACGAAACAGAAGAAATACTTCAAAAAAATCACCCAGAAGAAAATGGTATATGGATAGAAAAAAATAGTAGAGAATCAATATTAGAAATAATAAAAGATAGCACAAAATCAGAATATGAAGTTGATTCTCAAGGTTATTTAAAAATAAAAGATAAAAATCAACAAAACGATAAGGATAAAATTATAGAAAAATGGATTAATAGTGATAAAAAAATTATATTAACGAAAGATAGACTATATTATCAAGTTGATGAAGTTACTGGAGAAGTAACAGAATACCCTTTTGAACAATTAGATCCATATCAAACCTATGACCAAATAAAAAGTGAAAATAATATAATTATAGTAATAACATCAAATGATAAGAAGTATTTAAATAATAATGAAATATTACAAGATGTATTACAGTGTGAAATATAATAAAAAAGTCAGTATTTGCAATACTCTTAGAGTTTTGCAAGTGGCTAAAAAATTTAAAAATGAGAGGAAATACATTATGGCAATAATAATAGATGGAAAAGCACTCGCAAAGAAGATAAGAGAGAAATTAAAAGTAGAATGTGATGGGTTAAAAACTAATAAAATTATTCCTAAATTAGCTGTAATAATGGTAGGAGATAATTCAGCATCAAAGGTTTATGTCAAAAATAAAAGTAAAGCATGTGAAGAAATAGGTATAAAATATGAAGAATATCTTTTATCAGAAAATATCAAACAAGAAGAATTAATAGATTTAATTATAAAATTAAATCAAGAGGAAAGTGTTAATGGAATTTTATTACAAAGTCCAATTCCAGGGCACTTAAATATTAATCAAGCTTTTAAAGCAATAAGTTACAGAAAAGATGTTGATGGTTTTACACCTTCTAGTGTAGGAAAATTATCAATTGGAGAAGATACCTTTATTTCTTGTACACCTTATGGTATAATCAAAATGTTTGAAGAATATAATATTGATTTAACAGGAAAAGATGTTGTTATAATTGGAAGAAGTAATATTGTTGGTAAGCCACTAATTCAAGTTTGTTTAAATAAAAATGCAACTGTAACTGTTTGCCATTCAAAAACAATTAACTTAGAAGAACACACAAAAAGAGCAGATGTCTTAATTTCTGCAATTGGTAAAGCAAAATTTATTACTAAAGATATGGTAAAAAAAGATGCAGTAGTAATAGATGTTGGTATTAATAGAGATGAAAATGGAAAATTAGTTGGAGATGTTGATTTTGAAAATGTAGAAAAAATAGCAAGTTACATTACACCAGTTCCAGGGGGGGTTGGGCCAATGACAATTGCTATGTTAATGAACAATGTTATAAAAGCTACTAAAGAGCAACATAATAGAAATACAAGATTTTAATAAATAAAAAAGGGGCATTATTTAATAATGTCTTTTTTTATACAATACGAAATTCATACTTTCCTATTGTATAAAAGCTACAATCGCTAGCCATTTGAGATTTTCTTCTTACAGTCGAAAACTCAAATCGGGCGAGAACAAATTAAAGAAAGTCTTTGATTTTCTTATTTGTTCTTGTATAGGAAAAATACAAAATACTAGGAGGTTTTAATTATTAAATTAGAAGATAAAATTTATTGGATATGGTTTTCTTTAATAAAAGGTTTAGGAAGCAAAAAGAAACAATTATTATTAGAAGTTTTCAAAACTCCTGAAATAATATATAAATCACATCAAGAAGATTTACTAAAGGTAAAGGGAATAGGAGAAGAAACAATAAAAAGTATATTAAATGAAAAGCTTCGTAAAGATCTAAAAAAACATATTGAATATATCAGAAATAATAATATAAAAATAATAACAATAGAGGATGATGAATATCCAAACAAATTAAAAGAAATATATGACCCACCTATGATTTTATATGCTAGAGGGAATATAGATATATTAAATAATGAATCTATAGCAATAGTAGGATGCAGAGATATTTCAAATTATGGCATTAGGGCAACAAAGTATTTTTCTTTTAATTTAGCAAGAAAAAATATAAACATTATTAGTGGTTTAGCAAAAGGAGTTGATAGTTTTGCACATATTGGTGCGATTTGTGCAAAAGGAAAGACGATTGCAGTTGTTGGTAATGGGTTAGATAGTATTTATCCAAGAGAAAACTTGTATATAGCTAAGAAAATATTAGAAACAGGTGGTACTATTTTGTCCGAATATCCATTAGGAACTAAACCAGAAAAGATGAATTTTCCTGCTAGAAATAGAATTATAAGTGGACTTAGTACAAGCATTATTGTTATAGAAGCTAAAGAAAAGAGTGGTACTCTTATTACTGTTGATTTTGCTTTAGAACAAGGAAGAAATGTTTATGTTGTTCCAGGTAATATCGATTCTATTAACTCTGTTGGAACTAATGAACTTTTAAAACAAGGTGCTAGACCTATTACTAGTTATTGGGATCTTAAGGATGATTTTAGTAATTATTTTTAATTTTTAATAAGTAGGTATGAGATATAGGATTTTAACAAAGATAGTTAAGTTAAAAACTTTAATTTATTCAAGTTAGCAAAAGAAATTTTAGATGGAGAAACAGTTGAATTTGCAACAACATAAAAACACTAGAAATTAAATTAATCTAGTGTTTTTATATTTTACCTCTGAACAGTAATCACATATACGTTACTGTTCAGTAAATAGCTATTATAAAAGTCAATACCAAAATTACCAAAAAAGGGAAAATAATTTTTACCAATTTAGACACCATAGATTAACCACTAGTATTGTTAATATTTTCCATTTTAGACATCATATCTTTAATTCGATAAGATTCTCCTGCAATAT
>CAQPRV010000138.1 GCA_948857205.1 uncultured Clostridia bacterium | reverse complement strand
TTCATATATACCACCTTCTTTCTTTTCACCTATATTTTATCACATTTGTGCGAAAAATTATTTTTTATTAAAAAAAAGTAGCAAAATTTTATTATTTTTACTACCTTTTTTCCTCTTTTATTTTTTATTCGTTAGAACTGATTAATTATTTAATATAATTAATATTATTATCTTTTTCTTTTTAGGAAATTGATTTAAAATTTAAATCCAACGTTTTACCCATAATGCTAATGCATGAAACCAATCGTTCATATTTATCACCACCTTTTCTATTTTTTATTGTTTGCTTACAATAAAAAAATACCACCTAGTATTCAAAATGAGATGGTATTTTATAATAGAAAAAAATGACGAAAAATGGCGAATTATAAAGAATTTTAGTACTTGAGCTAAGTTGTTTATTAATTTTTCCAAATTATTTAATCCTTAAAAATATTGATACTGTAAGTATATAAAATCAAAAAGTATAAAAACATAAGTTTTATATCAAATTTATAATTATGATTAAAAAAGTTATAAAAATTTTATAAACCTTTATTTCTTATTTTATATAATACTTATATTGGATTATAATTAAGTTAATTTTAGTCATATCTAATTTATTATTAACATTTAGCTATATAAAATAAATCTTTATTACTAATTTTCTAACTTTCATTTTTCAAAAATTAGTTTGACAAAAAAATAAGAATATAATATATCTCTTTCAATCTAATATTATCTATTTTCTATAAAGTTGATATAAAACTAATAATAATTTAAGTATTAATACCAAATGAAGAATTATAAAATCTATTTTATCAAAATACTAAAAAAGGTAAGAAATAATCAATATAACAAATTAATTATTTCCTACCTTTTAATTCTTGAAGATTATGCACCCCAACGTCTAATCCATTCTAATAATCTTTCATACCATTCTTTCATAACTATCACCACCTTTTCTATTTCATTTTTTGTTTGCTTACAATAATAGAATACCATTTTATCATTCAAAAGAAATGGTATTTTATAATAGAAAAAAATAGAGAATTATGATATTGTAGTTATATAATATCTATTTCTATAGAAAAAAACAATAATTATATATTCTAGATTTTTTCTCAAAATAAATATGATAATAATAAAATAATCAATATAAGTATAATATTACTCATATTGATTACTCTTTTGATGTATACTGACTATATCCACCTACTTACCCATATACTAATTTATCAAACCATTGTAGCATATTTCTCACCTCCTTTTCTATTTTGCTTTTTGTTTACTTACAATAAAAGAATACCATTTTATCATGAAAAAGAAATGGAGTTTTATAATAGAAAAAAATAGTAAAAAATAGAGAATTATGAGATTAAAGTAATGTAATATTTAATTCTACCAAAATAATTAAATATATAAACATACTTATATTCTCTTCATTCTCTGAAAAATGCCTATTTTATACATATCTATAAATTTACTAATACGAAAAAAAATCACCTATAAAAAAATGATTGTATCTAGGCAAATAAAAAAAGAATAAAACAATAAAACAAAGTATTAAAACTAAATCATATTTTTCACTCTCTCAAAATAATAATAAATAAGTTCCATTGGAGTAGGTATTCCTTTTTCAGGATTAATTCTTGCAGTATAATTAGTAAGTAAATCTTCAATTGGAGAAACTCTCCAAGCATGTAAAATTACATTCTTTATTCCATTAGTTATAGTATTATCAGACCTCTTATAAACTTTAGACAAATACTGAATAACATTTTCTCCATCTTTTCCATTCTCAATTAAATACAAAATAGCATCAATAATATATTTTTTACCTATCATATTAGAAGGCATGCCAATTTTTTCTAACTCATCTGAAATACAAAGTGATATCTTCTCCCTCATACTTTGAGATTCCTCTTCTACTGAATTCCTCTTAGGAGATACTTGTCTTAAACTAATAAACTTATTTATAACTTGTTCACAAGAATAATTTGGATGATCTTTATACATTATCAAATCAACACCATTTCTATGTAATATTTGATAAGTACGTTTTGAATTAACATGAGTAGTTACTATTACTATAGGATCATAGCCCAAAGGTAACTTTCTTAATTTAAATAAAAACTCAAAAGAATCTGTACTCCCATCCAATCCCTGATTTAATTCTAAATCTAAAACTATTCCTTCTGGATGTTTTAACTTTACCCTCTTAAGAGCATCTACATCTGAATCTGTAATTCCTACAATTTCAATATCATTTCTTTTCTTTGCACATTCCAAGAAGCCATTATAATCACTAATTTCATCCTCTATGATTAATATCTTCATAGGTTTGGAATCCATCTTTTCTCCCCCTTTTTAATTCTCTATATAATACTATATCATATAATACCATAAAACACCATAAAAAACTATAAAAGTTTATAATATTTCTCCATTTATTTTCACTTTTTTTATATTAAAATACACATAAGGAGATGTTGTTTTATGAGTAAATACAAAGAAATTTTAAGTCAAGAAAAAATTGAACAAATTGAAAGAGGAAAAAGAATAAAATACATAAGAGAAAATGAATTAAAAATGCCAAAAACAAAATTAGCTAAAGAAATAGGCATTTCTGGTCAATTTCTTGGATTAGTTGAAGAAGGCAAAGGAAACTTGGTTTATAGAAGTGTAAAAAAATTAAGAGATTTAAGTGGACATTCTGCAGATTATATTTTATATGGACTTGATGATACAGTTATTGCAAAAACTAAATCTTTATTAGAACAATATGATGAAGAAAAAATTATAAAAGGTATTGAAATGTTAAAAAACTTCGTTTCTTTTTTAGAAGATTAAGCAATATAACAAACATCAATAAATCTTAATGATTTACTGATGTTTGTTTATTAACTATTTTATATATTTTTTTATAATATCATAAACCTTATGTGTTGGAAGCCCAACAGCAGTTGTGTAATTTCCTTCTATTTTATCTACAAATACACAAAATTCATTTTGTATTCCATATGCTCCTGCTTTATCTAATGCATTTCCAGAATCAATCCATTTTTCTATTTCTCTATCTGATATCTCTTTTAAAAATACTTTTACTTCATCATATGTTTTATATTCTTTATATTTACCGTTTTCTTCTATAATAACACAAAGTCCAGTAATTATACTATGAACTCTATTTCTATCTAATAGTTCTTTTATCATTTGTTTTGCATGATTTTTATCATTTGGTTTACCATATATTTTATCATTTTTAGTAACTATTGTGTCTGAACCAATTATTATTCTATCTCCTGTTGTCTTTTGATATATATCTTTGGCTTTTGCATATGATAAATTAATAACCTGTTGTTGTGGTAATAATCCTTCTTTAAGTTTTTCTTCAATTCCACTAACTAAAATATCAAATTTAGGTACAATCAATTGTAATAATTCTTTTCTCCTTGGTGAACCAGATGCTAATATTATTCTCATCTTATATTTCTCCTTTTTATACTGTACTTATTATGTATCTCATTATGTAGATTTAAAGGATGTACTTTTTTACATCCTCTATATTCTATTTTATAATTGTTTTATACCAAACTGGTATAAATTTGTCAATATCTTATCATATTAATTTAATAAGTTTAATACTTCTATATTAATTAGATTTTATTAAGTTTAATATCCCTAAATTTTAATTTATAAATGTTATTTACTCTATTCCAAATCTTACCTTATCAATTTCATAGTTATATTTTACTTCTTCATCTGATAATATCCTATTATATAATCTAACACTATATATTTTTCCATTAAAAAATTCACTCATGGCTTGTTCACCACTTGGATTAACACCTAATACAAAAACGGTATCTTTAGTTGTCTTAGTTACGTCTCCTTCAATAGGATTATTATATTGTGTAGTATTTACATTTAGGTAAATTCCACTAATACCTATTCTTCCACTTAATGAATATTTTTTATTTGTTATTATATTTTCATTTGATCTAGCATCTATATATTTATCTCCTTTTCTTCCGAAATGCTACAAACTCATTATCTTTTCCTATTTCAATAGAGTATCCACCTAACTCCGTATTTCCTGCTATAGTAGCATTTTTATTATTTAATTCATTACAAGATGTAACAACTTCAATTGTTAAATTTGAGTAATCTTTTTGTCCACAATTCACCCAATCATCTACTCCATCAAATGCTATACATTCATCTTCCCATGTACATCCATTCAATATTCCATCATTTCCATTTCCTGATAAATCTTTCCATACTGTTGCTGATTTATCATTTTCATTTCCAGTATTATTTTTACCATCAAAATACATTGTTAATCCATCTGATATATATTCTTTTATAGTCCAGTGTGCAAATAATGTCTGATTTTCTTGTATAGTATATTTTGTTGTACTTATTATTTGTGTTCCACCCTCTTGTTGTGTATACCATCCATTAAATGTATATCCAGCTCTTGTTGGAGTTTCTAATTCTCCATATTCTTTATTGTATTCTACTGTCTTACTTGTATTTTCTATATTTCCTCCATTCGCATTAAATGTTACTGTATATCTTTGTTCTTTTGTTATTGTTGTTTGGCTATCATCTATTGTTAAGTCTTTTCTCAATGTAAATTTATATCCTTTATATTGTATTTCTGCAAAATCAATTTCTGTTTCTATCCCATTATCCTCTATTATTACTGATGATGTCTTTTTATATGTTATTGTCATATCTATTTCTGATTGGCTTCTTCATAACTAATACCCCTATCTTTGGCAAACCACATAGGGACAAGGCTGTGTTCATCCACACCAAAATGTTC
>CAQPRV010000137.1 GCA_948857205.1 uncultured Clostridia bacterium | reverse complement strand
ATCAATTTACTTTGCATTTCTTTTTACTTTGTATTGTAACCCTAATGCAAAGCTTTGCATTAGGGTTACATACTTTCGTTAGAAAGTTATGTAACAGCTCCCTTCGGTCGCTACTTGCTACCTACAGAAAGGAAATATATTGGACAAGAAGAAAACAAATTATTCAGTAGCTAGAGTAGAAACTTATACTAAAACAAGTATAACTAAAGCTGAAAGACACAACGAAAGAAAAAATAAATCATATTCTAATATGAATGTTGATTTATCTCAAACACCAAACAATATACATTACAAAAGATGTGAAACCACCTACAATGAAAAGTTAAAAGAAAAACTTGATAATGGAGAGGTATCATTAAGAGGTTTGCAAAAAAATGCAACTTTATTTGATGAACTTATATTTGATATTAACTCTGACTACTTTGAAAAACATGGTGGTTATGAATTTGCAAAAGAATTTTACGAAAGAGCTTTTCATTTTGCTGAAGAAGAAATGGGAACTAATAATATTATATCAGCAGTTATGCACGCAGATGAAATAAATACAGCTTTAACGGAAGAATATGGAAAACCTATCTATCATTATCATTTGCATGTTGTAGCACTTCCCGTTGTAAGAAAAGAAGTAAAATGGACTAAAAAATGTAAAGATAAATCTTTGGTAGGAACTACAAAAGAAGTCATTAATCAAGTAAGTCATAGTAATAAATGGAAATCAGACAAAGCAACTGACTCGCAAGGAAATCCTTTATATAATAAAAAAGGGAAAGCAGTTTTAATAAAATCATACAGTCTATTACAAGATAGATTTTTTAAGTATATGTCTGATAGTGGATATAAAGATTTTATTCGTGGTGTAAAAGGCAGTAATCAAGAACATTTAAGCGACTTGCAGTTTAAAATTAAGAAAGATACTGAAAGACTAGAAAGAATTACAAATAAAGTTGAAGAAAAAGAATCTTCTTATAATTCTTATATGAAATACGATAAGCAAATTGAAGATATTTCAAATTTAGGAAAGCAAAAAAGGTTTTCAAAGAAAATTGAATTAGAACAAGAAGATTATGAAAATTTAACTGAATACGCTAAAAAAGGAATTGTAGCAGATAAAGAAATATATGAACTTAATAATAGAATTGATAATTTAAGAAATGCAGTAGATAAGTGGAAATCTCTATATGATGATATAGTAGAAAAAACAAAGGACTACTTCCATGCTATAAAACTTGCACCACAAAAAGTTTTTGACTTATTCAAAGGACTATTTGCTAAAGAAAAACAAGATGAGCTAGAAAGACAACGAATTGAACAAGAAAAAATACAAGCTGAAAGAAAAGCTAAAGAGCAAGCTAGACTTGAAAAACAAAAATTGAAGAACTCTCCTGAATACAAGAAAAGGAGGGCTAACAGAGATGCAAGATAATGAAAAAATATATAGAATTGAACTAACTAATGAAGAATATGAATTTTTAGAAAATTTAAAGAATGAATTTTGTAATAAACTTTCTAAAATGAGCAATGAAGAAATTACAGAATATTTAAAAAGTTTTTATCCAGAACAAAACTTGAACTTTGAAAAAGAAATAAAAGATACTGTTTATAAGGTAAATACCTATTTTAACAAAGATTCAGAACACACAATACTAACTAGATTTTTTGAAATCTTCCAAAAGTAAAGTTTTTGTATTGAATTTTTTGTTTGAAATATAGTATATTATAAACACTACTTGAAAGTAGCTATAATTTTATATCGTATTTCAAGCTGTCTAAAGAAAGGAGTAAATAATGAAACAGCTAGAAAGCGATAAAATCACTGCTTTATACTGCCGTTTATCAAGAGATGATGAACTATCAGGAGAAAGCAATAGTATAAAAAATCAAAAATTAATTTTAAGTAAATATGCAGAAGATAACAAATTTCAAAACATCAAATTCTTTGTTGATGATGGGTATTCTGGAACTACTTTTACAAGACCTGCTTTTATGGAAATGATGGAACTTGCAGAAAGTGGACAAATTGGAACAATTATAGTAAAAGACCATTCAAGACTTGGAAGAAATAGACTTGTTGTAGGACAACTTCTTGAAGAAGATTTTGTAAGATTAAATATTAGATATATTGCTATAATGGATAATATTGATAGTAGCAAAGGTCTAAATGACTTCTTGCCTATTCAAGATTGGTTTAATGAAATGCATGCAAAAAATACAAGTCAAAAAGTTAGAGCAGTTCTTAAAAGTAAAGGCGAATCTGGTATTTCACTTGCTAACAACGTGCCTTATGGTTATAAAAAAGATGAAACAGATAAAACAAAATGGGTTATTGATGAGTCATCAGCAGAAGTTGTAAAAGAAATATATAACTTATTTATTCAAGGACATGGAACTTTTGAAATTGCAAGAATACTTACTGAACGAAATATTATGACACCAGCTGAATATTTTGTAAGTATAGGAAGAACATTCCCTACTAAACTACAAACATTAAAACATCAGTGGAATGCTACAACAGTAGCAAGTATTTTAGATAGACAAGAATATATTGGTGATACAGTTAATTTTAAATACACCATTCGTTCCTACAAAGATAAAACTAAAGTTCCTATTCCAAAAGAAGATTGGCAAATATTTAAAAATACCCATGAGCCAATCATTGATGAATATACTTGGAATATTGCACAGCAATTACGAAATAACAGAAAAAAGCCTACAAGGTCAGGCAAGAAAAGTATATTTTCAGGATTGTTATTCTGCAATGATTGTGGCAAAAAAATGTATTTTCAATCACCTGTTACTGACCTAAACGCAAAAGAACATTACAGGTGTTCAAGTTATAAGAAAAATGTTTCTTTATGTACTTCACACTGGATTACAGACGAAGTATTGCAAAGTCTTGTTTTAGAAAATATACAAAAAGTAGTTGCTTATATGAAAAATTTTGAAGATTTATTTATAAAAGAACAATTAGCAAAATCTACACAAGATGAGTTAAAACAAATTACTAAAAACAAGAAAGAACTTGAACAAGCAAAGAAAAGAATAATTGAAATTGATAACTTATTTATGCACATTTATGAAGATAATATATCTGGAAAGATAACAGATGAAAGATTTAGAAGCTTATCTTTTAATTATGATAATGAACAAAAAGAATTAAAAATAAAGATTGAACAATTATCAAAGGAGATCAACAATACTGAAAAGAAAACAACTGATTTAACACAGTTTATATCTAATGTTAAGAAATATACTGAAATAACTGAACTAACGCCAGAGATTTTGAATGAGTTAATAGAAAAAATATTAGTTCATCAAGCAGAAAAGGTAAATGGTAAAAAAGTTCAAGAAATAGATATATATTACAGAGGTGTTGGCATTATTTCTTTTCCAGTAAGTTTGGAAGATATGACAATGGTAATTGAAAAAATGATAAATAAAAGAATATCAGCTTAAACAAGCTATTTTATGGGGAGAATTATTTAGTGTACTTAACTAAAGCGTTCTCCCCTATATGTTATGACATACTATCATAATATGGGGCTCTGCGAGGCAAATATATCTTAATACATACTGAAAATGTATATTTTTCGCAACAAAAAAATCAACCATTTTACTGATTGATTTTCATATCTATCTGCTCTATAAAAAGTTCGAACAGATATGTCATTGGAGCGTTTTAGGAGGTTATTTGCGAAAAAATCGCCTATTTTTCATAGTGTTCCTCCCACATTTTGCTCAAAAAAATAATTGACTCATCAACTGTTAGAATTAGTATAGCATATAAATTTAAAAAAGTATACTATAAAATAAATTTAATAAAAGGATAATGAGGCAAATCAAACTTTATTGCTATCAGCCTTTGGTAAAAAATTTCGTGCAATTTTTTTCAATACATTTCAAGAATGTTTCTAATTATTTAATACTTTCGTTTTTTCTTGATTTTTTTCAATTTTTCATCATATTCTAATAATTGCTCACTTTTAGGTTCCTTTTTATCTTTTTCTACATAATAAACTTTAGTTAAGCTTTTATGCATAATCTCAACAGCCTTTTCTCTAAAACAATATTGATCATATTCTTCGTCCCAAAGTTCCACTTTATCTCGTAAATCTTTAAAAGTGTTAATTTCTCCTGTTTTGGCATAAGCTATACTATTATTATAATCTTCTTCCCCATGAAATATTTTCATATATTCAACAAAATCATCATAATTACGTATCATTCGACCACTTATTATATCAGCATTTTGAAAATTAGGTATAGTTTCAATCGCTGTATCCTCAGTACCATATATACAAAGATAGCAAAAATAATAAAAATTTTCATCATTATCTTTATAATTTAAAACATTATATTTTAAGTTATTAAAATCGAAATCAATTTCATAAATAGCTCCTTTACCTTTCCTTGTAGCCCATTTTTTTGCTTGTGAAAAATTAGAGGTAAAATATATTCCTTTACCAAAATCATTATAATCTTCACTTTTATTAATATCAAAGTATTCTATATTTTGATTATTAGTTCCATGATACAATTTCATAAAATCAATCTCTCCAGAAATTAAATTATTTGTTTCACTAAATATTATATCTCACTTTTTAGTTTTTGAATAGTGTGTTAGACAAAAAAAGATAACTGAAAAAATCTCTATCACTAGAGATTTCAATGTCAATTTGTAGCGTTTTAGGAGGTTATTTGCGAAAAATATGCCTATTTTTCATAGTGTTCCTCACACAATTTACTCAAAAAATATTTGATTTCTCAACTGATTAAATTAGTATATCATATAATGAAAGAAAAGGAAACTAAATATTTTCAATAATTTTATTGAAAACAATACTAAAATATGATAAATTTGTATGGAATAATTATTTTATGTGTTAGGAGATTAAGAAATGTTTAATATTTTTAAGAAAAAGAATAATCAAAATAAAAAAAATCAATTAACATTAGATGAAAAATGGGCAATTGACGCAGAAACTTATAAAAATCCAAATATAAAAATTAAAACTGGAGAAAGTCAATGTTATAATTGTATTCACAGAATTAAAGGTACTACACTAAAATGTGAAATATTTGAAGGTATCAATAAAGAAATAATATCTGGAAAAAATAGATGTAAATATTTAAAAAATACAAAAGCATATGAAGAAGGTAAAATCGATATTTCAACATCTTGTGATAAGGAAAAATATATGAAAAAATTTAATGAATATGCAAAAGATAATTATACTTATGATTTAGGTAATTATACAAAATATATTAATAAAATTATTTTTGGAGAAGGAATGATTAATAATCAATATTTATCTCTGTGGAAAAAGAAAGATTTATTATACTATAATGAGCTATACAAAGTTAGAGAATATTTAGATAATATTTTGTTAATTGGTTCTGATGGTGGAGATGAAGCTTATGGTATTGATATTAATGGTAATTATATAAGTGTTCCTTTCATACCAATGGATAATAAAAATTGTAAAATAATAGCAAAATCTTTTGAAGAATTTTTAAATTATTTATGGAACAAGGAATGATATTAACATCTTTTATAAGAGGGCTTGGGACTTAGTCCCATAGTTCGAATTTTGACTAGGGAGGAAAAATTCAGTGCTTGTTAGGAAATATATAGGAGTACAAAAATCATTTCAAGATTAAATTTTTCCTACTATTTTTTATTTTTGACTACTAATTACTGCACCAATTTTATAATTTTCTTTTTTAGATTTTGAAAGTTTCTTATCATTTTTCACAGCAACTAATCTAATCAATTTTTGTTTTTCTTTGTTCAATTTTATTTCAACTTCTTCTTTATTTTCATTCATATTTTTTGAAAATAATTCATAAAATTCTATTTCAAATTCTTTGTTAAGAGTTGTAATATAATCATCTAATTGCTCTTGATTTATATTAACACTTGTCCTTATTTCTTTTTCTTCTTCATTAACTTCAACAGGTACAAAAACATCTGCTATTCCTAATGTAAAAAATTTTGTTAATTGTTCAATATAACTACTTCTAAAATTTATTTTATCAATGTAAAATTCTCCGTTTTTTGTTCTTTAATAATGTCATTGATTCAATAAATTTTGAAATAAATTCTTGTTTTTCTTCTTTTGATTTTTTGTCCCATTCTTGTTTTAAAATCTCATTTAATCTGTTATCTTTTATTAATTTTTCTCTTTCAATATCTCTATCAGCCATTAGTTGTTGTGGGGTAAATGATAAACTATTTGTATTAAGTTTTTCATATTTTTTCGTTTCTAAAATATTGATTTTTTCTTCAATGATTTTGTAATCTTCTGAAAAATCTTCCATTTCGACTATACCACTTACATAAGCCTTTTTTATTCTTTCTTTTTGCTTTTGTAATGTGTCAATTTCTTGTTCTAATTTTTCTGTTTTTGTTTCTTTTTTGTCAGCTAGTATTGGTAAAAAATATTTCTTTACTGCCATATCATACTCTACTAACTCAAGAATAAATCTTTGCAAACATTCTTCAATTTTATCTTCTCTGTAATATGTCTTGCAATGCTCACAAGTATAGTACATATATTTTTTCTTTGTTCCTCCAGAGCCTTTACATTTCATTATTCTATTACATTTAGGACATTGTAGTTTTTGAAAGAATATATAAACTCTATCTCTTGTATAACTTCTTTGATTTTTTTCTTTTTGATGTTGTGCTTCTTCCCACATTGCACGACTAACTATTGGTTCTACTACATTCATATAAACTAATGTATCTTTAGTATTTGATTTTCCTTTT
>CAQPRV010000136.1 GCA_948857205.1 uncultured Clostridia bacterium | reverse complement strand
TAGTAGTTGTTGTAGGTCTTTACCTTATCATATTTCATAAATAGGAGTTGATTTATTTGCAAACAGAAACAAAACAAACAAACCCACAAACAGAAGCAGGACAGAAAGGGGAAGCAGATCGGAAAACGGAACAATAAAAGAAGAAGAAAAAGAATTAATAAATAATGTATTTGAATTTAATGATATAACAGTGTCAGAAATAATGACACATAGAAAAGATATTTTTGCAGTTGATATAAATATAAGTCTAGAAGAATTAATTGAAGAATTATCAGAGGAAGAATATAGATATAGTAGAATACCAGTATATGATGAAACAATAGATGAAATAAAAGGAATTTTATATATAAAAGATGTTCTAAAAAATATAAACAAAAAAACGTTTAAAGTAAAAAATGTCATGAAAGAAGCATATTTTGTTTCTCAAAATAGACTAATAAACGAAGTATTTAAAGAATTACAAAAAAATAAAATACAAATGGCAATTATAATAGATGAATATGGTGGAACTGCAGGAATAGTAACAATGGAGGACATATTAGAAGAACTAGTAGGAGACATATTTGACGAATATGATGAAGAAGAAAAAGAATTTGAGCAAATAGATAGCAACACATATTTATTAAGTGGAAGTATAACAATATATGATGTAAATAAATTGCTAAATGTAGATATTCCAGAAGGCGATTATGATACAATATCTGGATATTTATTAGAAAAATTAGGAAGAATACCAGAAGATGAAGAAACTCCAATTATAGAAACAGAAACAGTAACTTATAAAATAGAAGAATATGAAGATAAAAGAATACTAAAAATCAAAGCATGTAAAAATAATAAAAAAGAAGATGTAGAAGAAAAAGGAGAATAAATAATATGAAAAAAGCATTTAGAATTCGTATAATAATTATAACAATTTTAGTAGTAGGTATTATAGCTTTAGGAGTATTCTATAAAATAAAAGAAAGTAAGAAAAACTATGAAATAGAACAAGTAAAAGAATATAATTACTTTTTATTAAAGCAAAGTAACTCTTTTGGAGTAATAGATAAAAAAGGAAGTATAATAATTGAATCAAAATATGATGAAATAAAAATACCAAATCCTGAAAAAGCAGTATTTATATGTACAAAAGATGGAGAAATAAAAGTACTAAATGAGAAAAAAGAAGAAATTTTAACACAATTTGAGAAGGTAGATGCTATCAAACTAAAAAATGTATCAGGAGATTTAGTGTACGAAAAAAGTGTATTAAAATATCAAGAAAAAGAAAAATATGGATTAATAAATTTTGAAGGAAAGAAAATTACAAATGCAATATATGATGAAATAGAAAATTTGCCTTATAAAGAAGGTGAATTACTTATAAAGAAAAATGGTAAAACAGGGATTATAAATATAAAAGGTGGAAAAATAATTGATTGTGAATATGATCAAATACAAATAGATAAATACTATAGTGAAGGAAACAAATACAAAAATGCTGGCTATATAATAATAAATAAAACAGAAGAAGGCTATAGATATGGTTATATAAACTATAAGGGAGAACTAATTGAAGAAGTACAATATAATGAATTGTCAAGAATAACAGAAATAGAAGATATAGAGAATGAATATTTAATAGTTGCTCAAAATGGGCAATATGGAATCAAAAAAAGTGGAAAAAAGATTTTAGAAAGTGAATATCAATCAATTAATTTTGATGAAAAAAACAAAGTATATGTAATTGAAAAAAGTAAAAAATATGGAATTTCAGATATAAATGGTAGAATAATAGTTCCTATAGAATATAATCAAATTGATATAAATGGAATATATATATATGCAGAAAATGAACAAGGAATTACAGTATATAATAAAGATGGTAATCAAGTAAATATAGATACAAATATTGCAATAATAAATACAGAAAATGAAAATTATAGAATAAAAATAAATAGTACAGAAACAACGAAATATGGAGTTATAGGAAAAGACGGAAAAAAACTAGTTGACGAGAAATATAATTATATAGAATATTTATATGATAATTATTTTATAGTGAGTAAGGAAAATTCTAAATTAGGAATTATAGATGATAAAGACACAGAAAAGATAGAAGTAATATATGACTCAATCCAAAAAATACAAAACACAAAACTTATACAAACATCAATCTCACAAACAAATACAATACAGCTTTTTTCAAAAGAAATGAAAAAAATATGTGATATGAAAGATGCAATTGTTGATGTATATGACAATTATATTGAAATATATAATGATAAAGAAATAAAATATTTTGATAAAGATGGAAAAGAACTAAAAAATATAGAAGTATATCCTAATAACATAAGGTATATAAAAAAAGAAAATGGAAAATATGGGTTTGTAGATAAAAATAATAAATTGGTAGTTGATTACAAATATGATTATGCTACAGAGTTTAATGAATATGGCTTTGCATCTGTTAACAAAGATGGAAAGTGGGGAGCTATAGATGAAGAGGGGAAAGAAGTAATTGCTCCTAGTTATCAATTTAATGGTAATTTTATACCTTTCTTTATTGGAGAATTCTATAAAATAACTTATGGCTTTGGAGAAGTATATTTTACAGATAATAAATAACTTTGAGGACAGAGGAAATGACTTTGGGGACGGAGGAAAAAATCATGGTTTAATTTTAAACCATGATTTTTTCCTCCGTCCCCAAAGTTATTTCCTCTGTCTTAAAGTTAGCATAATTCACATTTTTTGATTAAGAACATATAAAGAAGTAAATACTATTAATAAAAAAAGGAGGATGTAAAAGTTGAAACTTGGAATAGCATTATCTGGAGGAGGAATAAGAGGAATAGCACATGCAGGAGCATTAAAGGCATTAGAGGATAATGGAATAAAAGCAGACATAATTGGAGGAACAAGTTCTGGATCAATAATAGCATCCTTATATGCAATGGGATATTCGCCATATTATATATACATATTATTTAAGAGATATGCTAAGGAAATTGCTGAAATAGAATCAGCACCTATAATATCAGGAATAAGTAACTTTATGTTTAATAAAAAAATAGCAATGAATGGCTTTAAAACAGGAAATAACATAGAAAAGTCCTACAATAATTTAGCAATAAAAAAAGGTATTAGAAAGATAAAAGACATAAAAATGCCCTTAGTTATTCCAACTGTAGATATAGTAGACTCCAATAAATATGTATTTACAAATAAAATACCATCAAATTGCGAAGACGAAAAATACTATATATCTGATATATCAATAGGAAAAGCAGTTAGAGCTAGTAGCAGTTTTCCATGTGTATTTTGTCCATGTGATTTTAAAGGACATAAATTTTTAGATGGAGGAGTATTAGATAATATTCCTGTAGAAGAAGTAAGAAAACAGGGAGCAGATAAAGTTATAGCAATCAATTTTAAAGCAGATGATATAAATGATGAAAGCAATTTAATGGATATAATAATGAGAACAATAGACATAATGGGAAATAAGATTTCAGAAGAAGGACTTCAAACAAGTGATTTTACATTAACAATAAAAACAGATAAAACTGGTCTTTTGGAAGTGGATAAACTTGATGATTGTTATAAATATGGATATAAAGCTATGGTAAACAATTTAGAAGAAGTAAAAAAAATACTTTATAATTAAACAAAAAATATGGTATAATCAAATAGTGTTTTCCATGAAACTTTAAAAACTTATAAAAGTTGGTAAATTTATGAAAAACAAGATAAATACCATATTTTAGGTGAGAGTATGTTTATAATAGAAGACGAATTAAAGAAATTGCCAGATAAACCTGGAGTATATATAATGCGAGATAAAGAAGACAATATAATTTATGTAGGAAAAGCAATTTCGCTAAAAAATAGAGTAAGGCAATATTTCAGAAAAAATAACAAAACTGCTAGAATAGAGAAAATGGTAAGTTTAATTGACCATTTTGAATATATAGTTGTCGATAATGAAGCAGAAGCATTAATTTTAGAGTGTAATTTAATTAAGAAGAATAGGCCTAAATTTAATGTTTTATTAAAAGATGATAAAACCTATCCATATATAAAAGTAGATTTAAAATCAAACTTTCCAGGTGTGTATATAACTAGGAGACTATTAAATGATGGATCAAAATATTTTGGACCCTATGCAAATCCAGGAAGTGCTAAAGAAATGCTTGATTTCATAAAACAAAAATATAAAATTCATCAATGCAAAACTCTAAAAGAAAGAGCAAGACCATGCTTAAATTATCATATAAATAGATGTTTAGCACCATGTATGGGTTATGTAAAAAGAGAAGAATATATGGAACAGATAAATGAAATTATAGATTTACTTGAAGGAAAAACAGACAAAATATTAAAAGAATTAGAATTGCAAATGCAAGAAGAAGCTAAAAAGATGAACTTTGAAAAGGCAGCAGAATTGCGTGATAGAATGCAAGCAATAGATAGAGTATCAACAAAGCAGAAAGTATCAAATATCTCAGAAAATAGTATAGATGTAATAGGAATAGCAAAATCCGAGCTTCAAGTATGTATAGAAATATTTTTTGTACGTGGCAGTAAAATGATAGGGAGAGAACATTATTTTTACAGTGATTTAAAAGATATGATAGACAAAGAGATATTATCCGGATTTATAAAACAATATTATTTGGACAATCCTAATATTCCTAACAAAATTATGATAAGAGAAGAAATAGATGATAAAGATGCAATTGAGCAATGGTTATCCACAACTTTAGGAAGAAAAGTGGAAATAAAAAGTCCAAAAAAAGGCGAAAAATTACGTTTTGTGGAAATGGCAGAATTAAATAGTAAAGTAACCTTAGAAAATAGAGAAAAAGACAAAAGCGAAGTCTTATTAGAATTAAAAGAAGTGTTAAAATTAGATAATATGCCAAGAAAAATTGAAACTTATGACATTTCTAATTTATCTGGTGAAAATATGGTTGCAGCGATGTGTGTAATGCAAGATGGTGTAATAAAGAAGAATTTATCAAGAAGATTTAAAATTAAAACAGTATTTGACCAAGATGACCCAAGATGTATTGAAGAGGTTATTACAAGAAGACTTAAACATTCTATTGAAAATCCAAATGGTGGTTTTGGCAAATTGCCAGATGCAATTTTTGCAGATGGAGGAATAACTCAAATTAGAGCAACCAAAAAAGCAATTGAAAAATACAATTTATCTATACCAGTATTTGGAATGGTAAAAAATGATAAACACCAAACTAGAGCTTTAATGGATGAAAATAGAAAGGAGCTTGAAATATCTGAAACTTTAATGAATTTAATCACAAGATTTCAAGATACTGTACATGATACTGCAATAAATTATCATAGAAAAGTAAGAGATAAACAAATAACAAAATCACAACTAGATGAGATAAATGGTATAGGTAAGGTAAAAAAACAAGCTTTATTAAAAGAATTCGGTAGTTTAGAACAAATTAAACATGCTAGTGTTGATGATTTAGTAAGGGTTAAGGGCATTACAAAAGAGCTTGCAAATAAATTGCTAGAAATACTTAATTCATAAATTATAAATAAAACCATAGTTATAATATATATCTATGGTTTTATTTATTCCAGAAGCCTATATAAAAAATTAAAAAGTTTAATTTATTCTAATTTGAATTAGTAATCAATATTGTTATAAAACATCTATTATTTATACAAATTAAAAAATAATCTAAAAAATTATATATTAAATTATATAATAATATCTGAAAGCGTGATAAAAGTGCATAAAGTAACAAAATTCTGGAATGTATGAAAAGAGAAAAAATATTAATGTAATATATAGAAAAATTTTATAAAATTTGGAATAAATTTTGATTTTTTGAATATACATATATAAATAATAAATAAGGGGGATTATATGAATTATACAAAAGATGTCTTTTTTAAGATTAACTACAATACTTCTCAAGATTTAATTAAAGTCGAACATAATAGTTGGACAAGCAAGATATTGAGAAAAATAAAACAGAATAAAATATTAGTATTAACTACTATTGCAGTAGCTATTTTTTCAACTATAAATGTTATTATGATTTGTAGTTTTATAAAGGTATTACAAGATATTTGCTTTATGGTAATTAGCTAAAAAGCTTTCAAGTTTATCTATATAAACAACAATAAAAAGAATTTTTTATTAATATTAATTTTTATTTGATTGCAAAATAATTCTTGGAAATAAAATAAAAATATGGTAAAATAAATACTATCTAGAAAAGGATGGTATTTTTTTATGGAAATACAAAAACAAATGGAAAAGATTAATTGGCTAGAAGAAAAATATAGAAAAAACAATTACAATCGGAGAAGAAGCTATAGGAAAAAACTATAAAATAATTAAGGGAAGTAAACCAATAATCTTATCTGCACCACATGCTGTAAAACAATATAGAGAAGGAAATATAAAAAGTCAAGATACTCTAACAGGAGCAATTGTAGAATACCTATGTAATAAAACATCAGCAAATGGAATTATAAGAGAATGGAATAGTAATGACGATCCGAATTATTACAATAGTGATATATCTTTACAATATAAAAAAGCTATATTACAAGTTATAAAAAGTAAGAAAATTAAATATTTAATAGATGTACATGGGTGTAAAGATACCTATGGATATGATATAGAAATAGGAACTAACAAGGGAGAAAATATAAATTTTAATAAAGAACTATTAGAGCAATTAAAAGTAGAATTTTCAAAAATTGGGAAAGTGGCAATTGACGAGAGGTTCAAAGCAGCTGGAAGTGCAACAGTTAGTAACTACATTAATAAAAATATTGGAATACCATGTATTCAGATAGAAATAGCAAGTAATTTAAGAAAAGAAGAACGAATAATGGAATTAATAAAAGCCTTTGAAGATGTTATATTAAAATTAAACAATTTGATAATAGGAGAGTAAATAGATAATGAAAATTGCAGATGAATGGAAAGAATATAAACTTTTAGATATGGCAGATGGACAGAAATTAGAAAGATGGGGAAAGGTAGTTTTATCAAGACCAGATCCACAAATTGTATGGAAAGATAAAAGTTTTCCAAACAAATGGAACGAGATAAATGCAACATATCATAGAAGTAAAACAGGTGGAGGTTCATGGGAATTTAATAAAAAAATACCAAATAGTTGGCAAATACATTATAAAAATTTAACCTTCAATATAAAGCCAATGGGATTTAAACATACTGGGTTATTTCCAGAGCAAGCTATTAATTGGGATTGGATGATTAATAAAATATCATCAGCAAAAAAAGAAATAAAAGTATTAAATTTATTTGCCTATACTGGTGGAGCAACAGTTGCTTGTTTATCAGCAGGAGCTTCAGTATGTCATGTAGATAGTTCAAAAGGAATGACAACTTGGGCGAAAGAAAACGTTGAAGCTTCAGGATTACAAGGAGCACAAGTTAGATTTATTGTAGATGATGTTGTTAAGTTTGTTAATAGAGAAATAAGACGAGGAAATAAATATGATGCAATTATTATGGATCCTCCATCTTATGGTAGAGGAGCTAAAGGAGAGGTTTGGCAATTTGAAAATAATATTTATGACTTGGTAGAACTTTGTACAAAAGTATTATCTAAGAATCCATTATTTTTTTTAATAAATTCATATACTACAGGAATTTCTAATATTGTATTAAGGAATATTTTGGATTTAACAGTAGGTAAATCCTTTGGCGGAAAACTAGAGTCAGGAGAGATAGGGCTTCCAATGGAAGATTCTAAATTAATTTTGCCTTGTGGAATTTATGGACGTTGGGAAAGCAAATAATAATAGGATGAGGTTCTTAATTTATAAAACAAGGAGAAATAAATGAAAGCTTTAAAAATAATATATGAAGATAATCATATAATAGTAGTTGAAAAAATACCAAATATTGCTTCACAAGCAGATAAAACAGGTGATATAGATATGTTATCACTAATAAAACAATATCTTAAAGAAAAATATAATAAACCAGGAAAGGTATATTTAGGACTAGTACATAGGTTAGATAGACCAGTTGGTGGAGTAATGGTATTTGCCAAAACTTCAAAGGCTGCTTCAAGACTAAGTGAACAAGTAAGAGAAAAGAGTTTGAAGAAGACATATTTAGCAGTAGTAGATGGAAAAATAGATAATAAGAAGCGGAAAATTAGAAGATTACTTATATAAAGATGAAAGAAATAATATTAGTAAAGTTGTAAATAAAGCTAAAAAAAATTCTAAATTAGCTAAACTTGAATATGAAGTTCTAAAATATAATGAAATAAAAAATCTAAGTTTAGTGAAAGTAAATTTACATACTGGAAGACATCATCAAATAAGAGTGCAACTTTCAAATTTTGGACATAGCATATTTGGAGACCAAAAATATGGTACAAGAGGAAAGGGAAAGCAAATTGCTTTATGGGCATATAAGCTTACAATTCAGCATCCAATAACTAAAGATGAAATGTGTTTTGAAGATTTACCAGAGCCAATAGGAACTTGGTGTATTCTAAAATAAATAATTAAAATTTTAAGTGATTGCCATAAAATATTTGCAATTTGGAAAAATGTATGTTAAAATACAAAAATAGGAAAGATAAAAACCGTAGGGAGGAATAATAAATGGAAATAGCAAAATGGATATTAATTGCGATATATATACTAGTAGCATTTGCATTGATAATATTAACACTAATCCAATCAAAAGAAGATGAAGGACTATCATCAACAATAACAGGTTCATCAACAAACAACTTCTATGAAAAAAACAAAGGAAGAACAAAAGAAGGAAAACAAAAAAGATGGACAATATTATTAGCAGTAGTATTTGCAATACTAACAATAAGTTTAGGAATAATATATATGGCATAAAAATAAAGTAAAGGGTTGGTTTGAAAAAACTAGCCTTTTTTAATACAATAGGTATTGTATTAAAAGCTACAATCGTTAGCCCTTTGAGATTTTCTCCCTGCAGTCGAAAACTCAAATCGGGAGAGAACAAATTAAAGAAAATCTTTTAATTTCTTATTTGTTCTAATTATAAGAATTAATTAAAAAAATAAGTAAAGAATAAAAGAAAGAAATAAAAAAGTGTTTATAGGTTAAACCAAATAAAAACCTAAATAAAAAAGACAAGGACAAAAAATGAAAGATAAGAAAGAAAAAATACTAGAATTTATGAAAGACAAAGCATATGTGCCAATGAAGGCAAAAGAAATTGCAAGCATAATGAGAGTTCCAAAAAACGAATATGACATTTTTTTAAAAATATTAGGTGAGTTAGAAATAGAATTAAAAGTTCGAAAAAATAGAAAAAATAAATATCAAATTATAGACAAACAATACTATGAAGGCATATACCGAAAAAACCAAAAAGGCTTTGGATTTGTAAAAATAGAAAATCAAGAAGACGAAATATATATAACAAAAGAAAATTCTTTAAACAGTTTAAATGGAGATAGAGTATTAATTGAAATAATAGATGAAAAAAATAAAGTAAAAAGTGCAGAAGGAAAAATAGTAAAAATATTAAAACACGAAAAAGATACCATAGTAGGAATTTTTCAAAACAATAAAAACTTTGGATTTGTTGTACCAGATGACAAGAAGTTTGGAACAGATGTATATATTGCAAAAAAAGATTTTGGGAAAGCAAGAGCAAACCATAAAGTATTAGTTAAAATTATAAAATATCCACAAAATGGAAAAAAAGCAGAAGGAAAAGTAATAGAAGTACTTGGAAAGGTAAATGAAGCTGGAGTAGATATGTTATCCTTAATAAAAGAACATAAACTACCATCAGTATTTCCAGAGCCAGTAGTAGAAGAAGCAAAAAAATGTGGAAATAAAATAGATGAAAAGGACATCAAAAACAGAATAGATTTAAGAGATAAAATAATATTTACAATAGATGGAGAAGATGCTAAAGACTTAGATGATGCAGTTAGAGTAGAGAAACTAAAAGATGGAAATTATAAATTAGATGTACACATTGCAGATGTTAGTTACTATGTAAAACAAAATAGTTTATTAGATAGAGAAGCATTAATTAGAGGAACAAGTATCTATATGTTAGGAAGAGTAATTCCAATGTTACCAAGAGAATTATCTAATGGAATATGTAGTTTAAATGCATTAGAAGACAGATTCACCTTATCTTGTAGTATGGAAATAGACTCATCAGGAAAAGTAATATCTTCAGAAGTATATAAAGCAATTATTAAAGTAACAGAAAGGATGAATTATACAGATGTACAAAAAATAATTGAAGGTTCAGATGAGAAAATAATAAAAAGATATAAACCATATATTCAAGATTTTAAATTGATGGAAGAATTAGCACATATTCTAAAAGATAGAAGGATGGAACAAGGTTATCTAAATTTAGATGTCCCAGAAAGTAAGATTGAATTAGATATTGATGGAAGAGTTACTAATATTTCAAAATATGAAACTACTTTTGCACATGAAATAATTGAGCAATTCATGTTAACTGCAAATGAGACAATTGCCGAAAAGTTCTTTTGGCTAGATGCACCTTTTATTTATCGTGTTCATGAAGAACCAGATATAGAAAAGATACAAGAACTTAACAAGTTTTTATTTAATTTTGGGCTAAAAATTAAGGCAAATAAGGATAATATTTATCCAAAGGAGTTTTCTAAAGTACTAGAAGAAATAAAAGGAAAAGAAGAAGAAAAAGTAATTTCAAATTTGATATTAAGAACCTTAAAAGTTGCAAGATATGAGTCCGAAAATAAAGGACATTTTGGAATTGCAAGTAAGTATTATTGTCATTTTACATCACCAATAAGAAGATATCCAGATTTATTTATTCATAGAATAATTTCAGAATATTTAAAGGAAAATTATGATTTACAAGATAAGGTAATAGAAGAGTATAAGATGCAAGCAGAGGAAAGGGCAAAACAATCCTCAGAAAGAGAAAAAATTGCAACACAGGTTGAAAGAGATGCTGAAGATATTAAAAAAGCAGAATATATGGAAACTAGAATTGGAGAAGAATATGAAGGAATAGTTTCATCTATTACATCCTTTGGAATGTTTGTAGAATTAGATAATACTGTAGAAGGTTTAATTAGATTTGATAAAATGGGAAACGAGTATTTTATTTATGATGAAGATAGAAAGAGATTAATTGGTGAAAGAACTAATAAGACTTATAAGATTGGGGACAAAGTCAAAATTAGAGTAGATAAGGCTAGTAAATTATTGAGACAAATTGATTTTGAATTATTGGACTCTAAATAAAAGCTTTATTTTAGACTATCAACCTATATAGATAATAAAACCACAATTCATAGATAATCAACAGATTTATTTTATACAATAGGAAAGTTATATTTTCCTATTGTATAAAAGCTACAATCGCTAGCCCTTTGAGATTTTCTCCATACAGTCGAAAACTCAAATCGGGCGAGAACAAATTAAAGAAAATTTTTGATTTTCTTATTTGTTCTATTTTCTATGAATTGTGGTTTTTCATTAATATAATTATTCATTATAAGTCCAATGTGCATAATATGTTATGTCACTATTAACTATTGTTTCCTCATTTATTTTTGTTCCTCCTATTGGATCTGTATACCAACCATTAAATGTATAATTGTTCCTTGATGGTATCTCTAATGTTCCTAACGAAGAATTATATTGTTTTGTTGTAGTGGTTATATTTAATGAATTTCCCTCTTGCAATTCTAAAGAGTGTATATATAAATTATCTCCTATCTTCCAATTTATACCACTTTTATAAAAGACAAAAAAAAGTTAAAATAGAAAAAAGAAGGCTTTAAACAAGTATTAAGTTTAAAACCTTCAAAAAAACTTATAATAAAATTTCTAAAAAGAACAAGTTTAATATAAATTAAAATGATTTCTTCCTCCGTCCCCAAAATCATCGAAGAAACATCATAATATTAGAATATATTATTACAAGTACAGAGAAAACAATAACAGTAGTTCCTCCACATTTATTTTTTTTCTCTTTTATTTCATAAATTCCATAACTAATAGTTCTCAATAAAATATAAATACTTATTACTAAAAAAATAATATTATAAATTATAGCCATATTAAAATCTCCTTAAATTAAGTTTCAGTAATTAACATACCAGAGTTTACAGAGGTATCAACTTTTATATCAAAAAATGCATTTTTATAGTTATCTAACCATTTATAATTATCTGATTCTTCAGTTGTAAAGAAATTTGATGACACATATTTTCCAAACCCAGAAATATCAGATTGAAATTCTCTTGAGGTCTTATAAGCATAATTTGAAAAGGTTGATTCTAAATAACTATTACAACTATTAGAGATAGCTTGTAATACTTCTGGTGATAGATAACTAGATTGGTCAGACATTGAATATATTCTTCCTGAGAATTTAGCTTTTATTTTTATATAAGGCGATGAAGTTGTAGTATCAACTTTTATTTTTGGATGTGCATCTAAAGACAAATAAATGTCTAAGTAATTTCCCTTTTTTATTGGATCAGGTACTGAAATTAAAAAACGATTAATTTCATTTCTCATAGTTAATAAGGATATTGTTTCAATTGCATTTAATTCTCCTACTAATCTGTCATCTTTAAAAACAGCCGTTCCAATGGATTCAGTATTATTTTGTCCTTCTAACTGAGTTTCGCTTGCTTTTATAGAAAAATCCTTTTCAGAGTTTTGACTAGCATAGTTTGCTATATCTGTTTGATTAGTACCGCATAAGATAGCAGAAGGATTACAAGATTTGCAAATTATATTGTTAAAAAAGTTACCAATTGTTGAATCAGGAATAAAACCAGTATATTTACTTGAGTTTGTTAAGATTTCATAATATTTAGATATTAGACCTTCTAATTCAGGTTTAGTTTGTTTAATAAAATATTTAGCTCTACATTTACTAATTAAAATATTAGCAGATGGTCTAACTTGTGTGTCATTAATCAAGGTATAGATTTCATCAGAAATTCCTTGATATGCTATTTCTTCAGAGAACACAATAATTTTACAATGAGACATATTTAATTGTTTTCCCATATAGCTATTCATTAAATTTATGGCATTACTTAAAGATGATGCTTTTACAGAATTAATTATAGGAGTAGTTTTACTAGAAGAACCTGTTTCAGAGGCAGAAGCAGTTGTAGAGAATTCAAAGGTTACTTCTAATTTGTTTTCATCAGATGTATCAATACCAATTGCTAGGACATATGCTAAGTTATCCATGCTCAAAGAAGCATAAGAGCCAGAAAATGCGATTATAAAACTTACAATCAATATAAATATAAAGGCATTTCTAAATAATTTATACATGTTGTTCCTCCTTTTGTACTGATTTTTTTCTTCTTTTATATAAATTTGCTAGGATAAGAATACTAATACTAAGAACAAATACTATTCCTATTACTAGATAAGGATAAATTTCAGTTTCATATTTTTCGGATATTGCAAAATTTTTAGGTGTAATACTAATTGCAAAAATGAGAAAACCAAAAATATCTATAAGTTCTTTTTTATTTTCAATTTTTGTTATCTTTTGGAAAATCTTCATACTAAATTTACTTACAATACTCATATAACAAGCAACAGCTAAAATCCAAAATAATAAAAATATAGATTCTAGTCTTTGAAAGAAATTACCAAATTCAATATAACGTGTTGCATTGTATAAAGGAGTTATTTCGTTAGTGTCTAAGAAAAAGGAGAACATAAATAATAGAGTTGACACACATAATATAAGATATATTGCTGTTATTCCCATAGATATTAGTGATATTTTTTTCATTTTTTGTGGTTCATTTAATAAAGGGGGTAAAAAGTATAAATATGAAATACCTCCAAAGGATGCTATATTAATTAAACCCCATCCAAAGGTATTAAAAACTCCATCACCTAAAATTGGAAATATTCTTTCAGGTACGAATTTATTCATATTTGCAAAGAATAAGAATATCATACTAGCTAATACAAAAGGTAGTATTAACGAATTTGTTTTTATTGTTGCACTAAAGTCAAGTCTATTTGCCATACATAAAGCAACAATAAATAATAATATAATAAATTTTATTTGAGTTATTGGATAATAAATAATTTTTAAACTTTCACAAAAATTTCTAAGTAATATACTAGAACTAATTAAGAAATATACAATATAAATAATTCCCATTATTGTTTTTAATTTTTTTCCACCTAAATATTCAGAAATATCAACTAAATCTAATCCAGAGAAATTTTTCATTAGACGAAATATTAAATATGCAATTAAAATTGTAATAATACTTACATATATAAGGTTAATTATACTTGCAGATTTTGTAACTAATAATATATTTCTTGGTAGAGATAAAATTGTATGTGTAACAACTATAGTTAATATAAGCATAATTGCATCTATTGTGTTAAGTTTAGATGTATTCAATAATAATCATCCTTTCTCTATTTATGATATAATTTAGGATTAAATTTCCATTTCATAGCAATTTTTTCTTGTGCTTTTAATTTTTTGGGAGACATATAAGGTGCTCTATATTCTCTTTTCCAAATAGGTGGTAAGAAATAGCTATTTCCTTCTGAATTGCTTGGTGGTGCATATGGTGTCATATAAGAAACTCCAAAAGATCTTAAACTGCAAAGTATAGAAATATATACAAATAGTCCTAAAGAAATTCCTGAGAATCCTGCCATAAAGCCTAACAATACAAATAAAAATCTAAAGTATCGTATGTGAAAGCCAAAAGAAAAGTCAGGAATTGCAAAAGATGCAATACCAGTTATTGCTACTATTATAATAAGAATAGGGCTTACAATACCAGCACTTACAGCTGCTTGACCTAAAACCAAGGCACCAACGATTCCGTATAGTTGGACCTATTGGGGAAGGGACTCTTAAACCAGCCTCACGAATTAACTCAAAAGAGAATTCCATTAGTAAGATTTCTAATATAATTGGAAAAGGAACATTTTCTCGTGACCCTAAAATAGAGTAAAGTAGCCCAGTTGGTAGAATTTCCTGATGAAAACTTGTAATTGCTACATACATTCCAGGTAATAAAAGAGTAATTATACATGCTAAGATTCTTAAACCTCTTAGGAAATTTGCAAAATTTACTTTTAAATTTGTATCTTCAGGTGAAGCTAAAAAATCTATTAATACTGCTGGAATTATAACTCCAAAAGGTGTCCCATTTACTATTACAACTATACGTCCATTAAGTAAATATTTTGTTGCTTTATCTGGTCTTTCAGTAGATAGCATTTCAGGAATTCCTAATATATTTGAATCAGCTATTAATTGTTCAAGTTCTCCAGAAGAAAGTAAAGAATCTATTTCAAGATTGTTTAATCTGTATTTAACTTCATTTACTAAATCGTCATTTGCTAAATCTTTTATATAGCAAATAGCACATTTTGTTTTAGTTATTTTACCAACTTCAACATTTTCTATAATTAAATTTTCATTATTAACAATACGTCTAATTAAAGAAGTATTAGTTCTTAAATTTTCAACAAAAGCTTCATGTGGTCCTTTTATTACAATTTCATTATTTGGACTATCCACACTTCTTTGTTTAAAACCTTTTACTTCTATATCAAAAGCAGTTGCTAAAGTTTCTATAAACAATACGCAATTTCCGAGAATTAACCCCATTACAAACTTCATCAAAGTTCTTAACTTCTTTAATTGAGTTTTGTGGAAGTAAACATCCCATTAAATAGTTAGGTAAATCAAATTTCTTCACTTTTCTAATAGTTATATCGTTTTCCACTCTTTCAGATATAATTTTATTCTGTGCTCCTTCAAATAAATTATTTTTATTTCTCATCATTAAGGGTTGTAATATAAAATCATTTATAATTTTTGAATCTACCATTCCATCAATATATGCAATAAAGGCATTGTATTGTTTGTTTCTAGCATTTAAGGTGAATTGTCTTATTACAATATCACTATTTATCATTGTGTTATATTTTGTTTTAAGGTATTCTAAATTTGTTTGTAAACTTTTATTTAAGTTTTGTTTCTTATTGTTTTCTTGAATCTTTGGTTCATTATTAAAGTCTGACGAACTTTTCTCGTCTGGAATTGTAAATTGATAATGATTTTGTGGATTATATTTGAAATATTTGTTAAATAAATTTTGTATATTCATTTTATATCTCATTCCTTCCTCTTTTTATTATTTCTATAATTAATGAAAATATACTAGTTTTTGTAAGAAAAAAATGATATAATCAAAAGGTAAAATAAAAATAGGAGAAGTTAATGAAAAATAAATTTACAAGCATAATTATGTTTTTAGTTGTTATTTTAATTATTACTGTTTGTATAATATTTGGAGAAATAATATGGCAAGAAATAAAATCAACACAAACAGTAGTAGAACCAGAAAAATTTAAAACAGTATTTGAAGATTTTGTAGTAAACACAAGTAAAGACGAACAAAAAACAAATCAGGTAGAAAGCTCAATAAGTCAAAAAATGGAGGACAATTATAGTAAAGAACTGAAAGAAAACAATATAGATATAGATAAATTTTTTTACAATCAATTAGATAAATACTCAAAAATAATATATAAAGCAATTGATGAAAATAAAGAGAATATGAAAACAGGAACTTATAAAGTTGAATTAGGAGATAAATTTACTAATATTTTAGCTTCAGAAAATGGAGAAGAAGAACTAGGTAAATATTATCAATCAGCAATTGAAGCTTACAACTACGATAATCCAAGTATATTTTATCTTGACCCTAATAAAATGTATTTAAATATTGAAACAACTACAAAATACAATAAAAAAACCTATAAGGTATATCTGGATAATGGAAAGGAAACCAACTATTTAACTAAGGAGTTTTCTTCAAAGCAAGAAATAGATGAAGCTATTAGCAAAATTACAGAAGTAAAAAGTAAAATAATGCAAAATAGATGTGGTAATACTTATGAGGATATAAAAATGGTTCATGATTATTTAATTGACAAAGTAGAATATGATACAACTATATCAAAGAATAATATCTACAATTTATATGGCGCACTTGTAAATGGAGAGGCAGTTTGTGAAGGATATGCTAGAGCTTTTAAATATATTATGGATGAACTTGAAATTCCTTGTATAATGGTTATAGGAAAAGCAACAAATTCAGAAGGAAAAACTGAAAATCACGCTTGGAATTATGTTCAGCTTGATGGAACTTGGTATGTAATTGATGTTACATGGGATGACCCCATAATAACTGGTGGATGGTTGACTCAACGTAATAAATATAAATATTTTTTAAAGGGGTCTAAGGAAATAAATTCAGATCATCTTGCAAATGGTAAATTTTCAGATAAAGGTATGCTATTTAAATATCCTGAATTAAGTGAGATTAGTTATTAAAATAGTTGTAGGGAAAATTTAAATATTATAATAAAATTATTTTTTGTTTTCATAGATTAAGAAATTGTAAATTGCTTTTATGGTACTCTTTCAAGATAAACTTGAACTCTTTCCATAAAAGCAATTTCTAAACTTTTTTAGTCACATTTTAAAGAACTTTTTTATTATAATATATCAATTTTCTTATATGCCATTTTATTTAAACTAACTTAATCTTTTTGTAAAAAATTATAAAATTATACAAATAAGACCTCCACTACCTTCATTAACAATTCTTTCTAAGGTTTCTTGAAGTTTAACTTGAGCATCTTCAGGCATTTTCGCAAGTTTAGTTTGTAGCCCTTCATTGATCAATTCATGTAAGCTCTTACCAAAGATATTAGAATCCCAAATTTGTTTTGGATCACTTTCAAATTCAGAAAGTAAATAATTTACTAATTCCTCAGACTGTTTTTCAGAACCAACAATTGGAGAAACCTCTGTTTCAACATTAGTTTTAATCAAGTGAATAGAAGGTGCAGTAGCTTTTAATTTAACACCAAATCTAGAGCCTTGTTTTATCATTTCTGGTTCTTCTAAAATAAGTTCATCTATTGATGGTGTTACAATTCCATAGCCCTTACGATTAACATCATCTAAAGCACAAGCAATTTTATCATATTGTTTCTTAGTACTAGACAATTCAGAAATAATACCAAATAAATCACCTTCATTTGAAACTTCAACGCCAGTAATTTCAGATAATACGTTATAAAATAATTCTTCTTTTAAATTTATTTCAATACTTACAGTTCCAGTACCAAGTTGCATATCTTCAATAGAAGTTTTATTAATTATTTCAGTTTGTTTTATAGTATTTACACAAGAAGCTACGTCTTTTAAAACCTTAATGTCAGAAAATGCAGTTTGGATCTCATTATATAATTGTGTTTTTAAAGGATGTTCGCAGTTTAAACCCTCAATCCATCTTGGGAATTTAATCTTAACTTGATCAACAGGAAATTCATATAGTACTTTAGAAAACATATTATTTATGTCTTCTAAACTCAAATATTCGCAATTTGTTGGAATTACAGTTGTTCCATATTTTTCACTTAATTTATTTGACAATTCTTGTGTATAGCTTGAATTTGGTTCTTGTGAATTTAAAATAATAATAAAAGGTTTATTTAAAGCTTTTAATTCAGAAACAACTCTTTCTTCAGCTTTAATATAATCTTCTCTTGGAATATCTGTAACTGTTCCATCAGTTGTTACTAAAATTCCAATAGTAGAATGTTCATCAATTACTTTTTTAGTACCAATTTCTGCAGCAGTTTCGAAGGGAATTTCTTCTTCTGACCATGGTGTTTTCACCATTCTTGGCATATCATCTTCCAAATAACCTATAGCGTTATCTACTAAATAGCCTACACAATCTACTAATCTTGTTTTAAACTTTAAATTATTATCTAAAGTTATCTCTATAGCTTCATTTGGAACAAATTTAGGCTCAGTTGTCATTATTGTTTTTCCACCTGCACTTTGTGGAAGTTCATCTTTAGCTCGTTCTTTTTTATATTCGTTATCAATATTAGGAATTACAAGTAAGTCCATAAATTTTTTAATAAAAGTAGATTTACCAGTTCTAACAGGTCCAACCACTCCTACATAGATATCACCATCTGTTCTTTTTGCGATGTCTTGATACAATCTTGTATTTTCCATCTATATACCTCCTTTAATTTCGAAAGAAAAATCTTTGTTACTTAAAATACTTTAGTTAATATATATGGAACCAATTTTAAGAATATGACAAGTTTTTTGCAAATTAAAAAAAACTTGATAAAATAGCTAATTTGTGATAAAATAACGATATTAAATATAGCATCATATAATATACTAGTTTATAAGCTGAAAGGAAGGAATAAAATGGTAGATAAAGAGCGAGACGTTAAAGAGCTTTTAAAACAATATAATCAAGAACATATAATAAAATTGTTAAATAAAATAGATGATAGAAAAAGAAAAGAATTAATAGAACAAATAAACACAATAGACTTTCATCAAATTATGGAACTATACGAAAGCACAAAAAAAGAGATAGTAATAAAAGAAAATAAAATAGAAGAAATAAAATACTTAGACAAACAAAAAATAACAAGAAATCAAAAAGAACAATTTAATGAACTAGGAGAAAAAGCAATAAGAAATAAAGAATATGCAGTAGTTACAATGGCAGGAGGGCAAGGAACAAGATTAGGACATAATGGACCAAAAGGAACCTTCAAATTAGATGTATATGGAAAAGGAAAATACTTATTTGAAATATTAGCAGAAAACTTAAAAGAAGCAAACAAAAAATATGATACAACAATACCTTGGTACATAATGACAAGTAAAGAGAACAATAAAGAAACACTAGAATTCCTAGAAAAAAATAATTATTTTGGATATCCAAAACAACATGTAACCTTATTTAAACAAGGAGAATTACCATTAGTTGATAAGCAAGGAAAATTACTAATAAATAAAGAAATGAAAATAAAAGAAGCATCAGATGGAAATGGCGGAGTATTTTCATCCTTAAGAACAACAGGAATGTTATCAGACATGAAGCAAAAAAATATAAAATGGATATTTATAGGAGGAGTTGATAATGCAATTTTAAAAATGGCCGACACAGAACTACTTGGAATGGCAATAGAAAAAAACGTACAAATTGCATCAAAATCTGTTGTAAAAGATAATCCACACGAAAGAGTAGGTGTATTCTGTAAAATGAATGGACACCCAAAGGTAATTGAATATTCTGAACTTCCAGAAAAAATGGCAGAAGAAGTAGATGAAAATGGAGAATTAAAATATGGAGAATCTCATATAATGTGTAACTTATTTAGTATAGAAGCAATAGAAAAGATAAGTAAAGAAAATTTAATGTATCATAGTGCCTTTAAGAAAAATTCATATATAAATGAAGAAGGAAAAGAAGTAATACCAACTGAGCCAAACTCATATAAGTTTGAATCTTTTATTTTTGACAGTTTTGAATTTTTTGATGATATAGCAATTTTAAGAGGCAAAAGAGAAGATGACTTTGCACCTGTAAAAAATAAAGATGGAGTAGATAGTCCTAAAACAGCAAAGGAATTATATGAAAAATATTGGGAGAGACAAAAAAAGTTGCCATTGGGGACGGAGAATTTTGACAATAATTTTCATATAATGCAATTATTATAAATAGTAATTAAATTATTGTAGTATTTAATTATTAATGAAGATATGGTAATACATTATTGATTTTGTTGTATTTATCTTTAATATAAAGAAGGTATACTATAAAAACTATTTAGAATATAAACCAATTTAAAAGACATTTTTTAGTATTTTTAGAAAGGATTGTAAAAATAATCTATAATTGATAGCTTTTGGGAGAGAGAAAATAGCTTACAAAAAAAGTTGCCAAAATTCTCCGTCCCCATTGGCATTGGCAAAGGAGAGAAGAAATGAAAGAGTGTAAAATATGTAATCTATATAATTTGGAGGAAACAATTGCTAAAGATTTATTAGAGTCTGTTACATATCCATGGGAAGCTTTACCAAAGATAGCCGATTTTATAATACAATTAGGTAAGGAATTAGACACAAACATATATGAAGAAAAGTCAGAAAATGTATGGATAGCAAAGACAGTAAAAATAGCTCCAACTGCATCTATTAATGGACCAGTTATCATAGGAGATAGTACAGAAATAAGACCTGGTGCATATATTAGAGGAAATGCTATTATAGGAAATGGAGTAGTAGTTGGAAATTCTACAGAATTAAAAAATGTTATATTATTTAATAAGGTGCAAGTACCCCATTATAATTATGTAGGGGATTCTATTTTAGGCTATAAAGCACATATGGGAGCAGGTTCGATTACTTCAAATGTAAAATCAGATAAAACTTTAGTTATAGTAAAGAATGGAAATCAACAAATTGAAACAGGTCTTAAAAAATTTGGTGCAATGCTTGGAGATATGGTTGAAGTAGGGTGTGGAAGTGTCTTAAATCCTGGAACTGTTGTTGGAAAAAACACAAATATTTATCCATTATCTTCTGTTAGAGGTGTTATTAAAGAAAATTGTATTTATAAAAATAAAAATGAGATAATTGAAAAACATTAATCTTAAAAAATTAATCAAAAATATCCAAACAATATATTTTGTTTGGATATTTTTGATTGTCTAAAAAAGACCTTACATTTGTTGATTTCCAGGTATAAAGTAATCAACCACACCATAGATTAATGCACCAATTATTGCAGCAATCCAAGAAATAGAATATCCTGCAACAAAGAATTGAGTTACATATAATATAATAGCTGCTAATGCAAATCCTACAAATCCTTTACCAAATGGACTAGCATGTAAACCAGTAAATTTGATAACTAAATAATCTATAACTGTTAGGACAACAGCAGCTATTGCTAAAGTCCAAAAACTATTTATTGTAAATCCAGGTGTAAAAAATGCGGTTATTGCTAATACTACTGCTGATGCAACAAATCTACCAATAATTTGCCAAACAGTAGAAGTACCGCCTCTTGTTTGATTTCCTTGTGCTTCTGACATAAGTTTAACCTCCTTAGTTTAAAAAATTCATAATGTACTTTTTTCAAGGTTCTAAAATTATTATGAGCAAAAAAAAAATAATTATTCAAAAATTTAAGTATAAAAAAGTTAATATTTGCTAAAAATAAGAAAAAATTAAAAAAATAAAGAGGTGCAAATATGTTAATTACCTTTGTCAGAGCAATCATATTATATATAATTGTCTTAATAGTTATGAGATTAATGGGAAAAAGAGAAATAGGACAATTACAACCTTTTGAATTAGCTATATCAATTATGATAGCAGATTTAGCATCAATACCAATGACAGAAATAGGAATACCAATATTTAATGGTATTATTCCAATTTTAGGACTTTTAGTTATGCATTTAATAATATCCGTGATTAATTTAAAGAGTTTAAAAGCAAGAGAAATAATATGTGGCAAACCATCTATATTAATTTATAGAGGAAGAATTAATGAAAAAGCTTTAATAAAGGAAAGGTTTACAATTAATGAATTAGAAGAAAGATTAAGAGGAAATAATGTAGTAAATTTAGGTGATGTAGAATATGCAATATTAGAAACAAGTGGGCAAGTTACGGTAATTCAAAAGCCAGAAAAGAGAAATACTATTCCAGAAGACTTTAATATTACACCAGATTATGAAGGAATCCCATATGATCTAGTAATAGATGGAAAGATTTTGAGTAAAAATTTAAAAGCAATTGGTAAAAATTATGCTTGGTTAAAAAAACAAGTTGAAAAATTTAATATAAAACCTGAGGAAGCCTTAGTAGTTACTTTAGATGGAAAAGGACAAATTTTTTGTCAAAAAAAAGAAGAAAAAGACATATAAATTATATTTGATAATAAGTATATAAGATTATTAATTAAGATTTTTGACATTAGAAAGGAAAGGTTAGTAAAATGGGTAAAGAAACAATAATATGTATAGTTATTGTTGTTTTAATTGTAGTTAGCAATATTTTAACACAAAATTATACTGTAGATTCTGTAGAAGAATTATCAAATAGTTTATCAGAACTTAAAAGTAAGTTAGAAGAACAAGAAGAAAGTATTGATAAGGATGATATAAAAGATAAAATTCAAAATGTAGAGGATGATTGGAAAAATAGACATGAAAAATTAGCTTATTTTATAGAACATGATGAACTTGAAAAAGTGGAAACAAACCTTACATCTTTAAAAAGTTTTATAGTAACAAACGAGTATTCAGAAGCAGTAAGTGAATTAGATAAGAGTATTTTTGTTTTAAAACATATAGAAGAAAAATACGCTTTTAATTTACAAAATATTTTTTAATCTGAAAGAAATATATAATTTTTTTGCTTTTAAAATTTATTAAAATAGGATATAAAAAAGTAATAGTATTGAAATTATAATACTAAAAAACCTTGAAAATTATATACGTAAATTCAAGGTCTTTTAATATTTATACAAATTGTATAAAAAGTTACAGGTATATTATTTATCTATACTAACTTTAGCATATTTTTTTAATTTTTCATAAACAAGAGCATTTACTGTACCAGCTGGGAAATGACCATCTTTATCTTTTTTACCAGCAGGAACCCCTGTTAGAACTTCTATACCTTCTTCAATTGATGATATAGAATAAATATGAAAGTTTCTATTTTTAACAGCTTCAATAATCTCATCAGAAAGTTGCAAATTATCTACATTTTGAATAGGAATCATAACACCATGAGAACCATCTAAACCTCTCATCTTACATATTTGAAAAAAGCCTTCAATTTTCTCATTTACACCACCAATTGGCTGAATCTGTCCTTTTTGATTGACAGAACCTGTAACAGCTATTGATTGATTAATTGGGATTCCAGATAAACTAGAAAGTAATCCATATAATTCTGTACTAGAAGCACTATCTCCATCTACTCCATTATATAATTGCTCAAAACAAATACTTGCAGTTAAACATAAAGGGATATCTTGTGCAAACATTTCTCCTAAATATCCTGAAAGTATATATACACCTTTAGAATGTGAAGGACCAGAAATTTCTACCTCTCTTTCAATATTTACTATTCCAGTTTTGCCTGTGTAAGTATTTACAGTTATTTTAGCTGGTTTTCCAAAGGAATAATCCCCTATTGTCATAACTGTTAAACCATTTAATTGTCCAACTTCATAACCAGAAGTATTGATTAGTAAAGTATTTTCTTTTATCATCTCTAGGTATTTAGCATCATATTTTTTTACTCTTTCAATTCTTTCTAATAAAGCTTTATCAATAAATTCAGCAGTTACTATTTTTGCTTTTGAAATTTTTGCCCAGGTTGCGGCTTCGCCTACTACTTGTATTAAATCATTAAATCTAGTAGAGATTTTGTTATGGCTACCAGCTAATTTTGAAGCATATTCTGTTAATTTAGCCATTGCAGATTTATCTAGGTGAGGTAATCCTTCGTCTTCACAAAAACCATGTACTATTTTAGCTAAATTATTTACGTTTTCTTTATTAATTTCTGCAGTTTCTTCAAATTCAACTTTTATTTTGAATAATTTCCTAAAGTCAGAATCCATAGCTAAAAGTGTTTGATATATATTACTATTTCCTATTAATATGACTTTTAAATCAAGTGGAATAGGTTCTGGTTTTAAAGATATTAAAACCATAGAAGAACGTTGTTCAGTTGAATTTTCTATTCCTATTTTTTTAATACGTAAAGCTTTTTTTAAGTTTTCATAACAAGCAGGATTTGCTAGTAAGTCTTTAGCTTGAAAAATTATATAACCACCATTAGCTTGTTGTAGTAATCCTGATTTTAGCATTGTATGGTCTGTCTTTAGAGAACCATAATAATTTTCATATTCAATAGTACCAAAAATATTATTATAAGAATAATTAGAATCCATGATGACTGGTGCACCCTCACGATTCGAGTTGTCAATAAATAAGTTTA
The DNA here is from genome assembly GCA_948857205.1 of uncultured Clostridia bacterium. Lineage (GTDB taxonomy): Bacteria > Bacillota > Clostridia > TANB77 > CAG-508 > CAG-269. The sequence goes on along the minus strand of CAQPRV010000136.1, from coordinate 1,325 downwards.
TTCTATAATTTAGGCATGGATCAGGCTTTTTATTCATTGGATTTTGTGCTACGTGATTACTTTGATTTTTATTATTTGATGTATCAGGTTCTAAAAATTCAGGTATATTTTTAAGTATATCTTGCTTAACATTAGTTAAAAACTGATTAATTTTTTTATTTCTTTTATACTTTGATTTTAAGTAATTAATGTGTACATTAACAGTTAGTAATGCAATATTAGATTGCCATTCTGATATTTTTTTATCAGATTCTCTCTCGATTTCTTTTATCTGACCAATCACATTCATTATTTGTTCCTGTACAATAACAGATTTTTCTTCATATTCTTGTTTTATAGATTCGTCTAATTTATTAAATTCTTCTTCTTCAATTGCTTTACCATTGACAACTGGCATCATATAAATTCCATTTTGTACTGCTTTTACTTGAAAATTATATTTTGATGCATTTTCATTTAATTTCTCTAATAATGCTGAACGTTTTTCTTCAAATTCTTGTTTTATTAAAGATTTCTCTTTTTCAAAGTCATCATTGTTAAAGGTTTTTTGTATATCTTTTTTGATTTCTTTTATGAAACCATCCATTGCTTCTTTAAATTCTTTTCCTTGTCCTGCTGGTAATTCAACTGCAATTGGTTCATTTGGGTTATCAAAATTGTATATATAACACCAATCAGATGGTGTCTTCTTTTTTTGTGATATTTTTTCTAGGTAGTTTTTTGTGTACATTGTTTTTCCTACACCACTAGGACCCTCTAAATATAGGTTATAACCTTTTACATTTACTTGTAATCCAAATTCAAGTGATTTAATTCCTCTATCTTGACCTATTCCAGTTTGTATATGTTCGAGTTCTCCGTGTGGTTTCGAAATTGAAAATATCAGTATTACATGTCATTTTTAATTCTTTGTAATTTAATTCGTTCTTATTTTTCATTTGTTTCCTCCAAAATTTTTCTTATTGTATCCATTTTTTAGATTTTTTATTATTGTATATTACTTAAATAAAAATGTAAAGAAAAATATGGCAATTGCTTAAAATTTTAATTAGTTATTGTTACAGTTAAGTATATAGCTATTTTCCTAATACCTAAGCCCTACAAATCTTGATTTTTTAGTGGGAATTTATTTTATATATATGTATTATGAATTAATAAAGCATGAAGAAAATCTTGAAAAAATTGGAGAATGTGCAAACTCATTCAATGATTTTAGAAGAGATGGATTAGATAATCCTTATAGCATATTTTATATGGGTGTAGATAATTCGCCAAAACCTATGTTTAAAGATGTTGCTGATGTAATTCATAAGGCAGGTGGTTTG
>CAQPRV010000135.1 GCA_948857205.1 uncultured Clostridia bacterium | reverse complement strand
TTTTTCATCATTATTTCCAATTGTCCTTTCATATCTTTATAATTTTTTTTCAGTTGATTACTCCTTTTTATTTTTTTTAGAGTATATCAAACTATTATTTTTGTATCAAAAAAGTAACCATTTTTGGTAATTTTTATTTTATCATTTATACCAGATAAAGGTTTTAAAGTTTTACTGCCATTATTACCTTTCTTTCTAACTAATTGAGTGTCTCTACTTAGTAAATCATAGAATTGCATAATGTCTGTTGGCTTAATTTTGTTAATGTAGAAATGTCCAAAGTAGGGTAGTAGTCTTGTTTCTAACATTCTGCAGTATCTTTTATAAGTTGAAGGTGCAAGTTCTTTTGAGCCATAATCTCTTTTCCATATTTCAGTAAATTCAGAGAACTTTAGAGATTTACCTTCAATGAACATACCATTTTGAACATCTGCAACAAATTTAGCAAGTTCTATTTCAGCATCTTTTTTACTTCCATGCACTGTTTTAGTTTTCTTAATAGGTTGTCCTTGCAAGTTATACCCAGCGAGGCAAACTAATCTGTAACTATTCTTTCCTCTGCTTTCAATACTCCCAGCCATTACCTTTTTCACCTCCTTTCAGGTATACCTATGGGTGGGAGAGGATATTTAATTATTATTTAATTTTAATAAATTTTCTGTTTCCTGTGAGAAATCAGCCGTATATTTTGTACATATCCATCCAGTAATTTTAATATCGTTATTAATATCCCTATATTCAACTTTTAACCAATATGGGTATGAATCTATTACCTTAACAACATTTAGATAATATAGTTTCCCGATAATATCTGAATTTGTGGAATGCTCTCTTCTTATATTTAGAACATCTGTAGTAATTATTCTAAAATTATTATAATCATTTTCTGAAACTTCAACTTTATTGCTAAAATAATTTTCTTTAATATATTGTTTTGCAGATGAGAATATGTCAGGAATAATTAGGTTAAATATTATATACATTATTAATATCAATGAAACTGATATAATAGGATGCTTTTTTATATCGGAAAATTCCATTGTTCCTGTAGAAGCTTTGAGTACGAGTTCTGAAGTAGTACTATTTACTTCTTCAGGAGTATATGTCTCATTTTCATATATAATATTCCCGCTATCAGCAAAATCAAGTGAATCTATTTTTAAATCAGAGATATTAATGCTGAAAATAGATTTTTGTAATATTTTTAATGCAGAAAAATCGCACTTTGACAAGCTATCATAAGTTACATTAGTGATACTTTTTAGCTGAGGAGATAGATTCTTGTTAATTATTTCGGATAAACGAGAAGTGTTAGCTAATAATTGTTGATATTCAGCATTATTGACAATAGATGTTAATGCTGGCGTAATAGATTTTAAATATCTATTTAATTGTGTCTGTTGAATTGCAATTGAATTTTTTGCAAATATATCTGCAATTTTTTCTAAAGAATCATGAAATGAATTGTATTCTTTTATATTCATAATTTTGCCTCCTTTACTTATTTTTATCTAACCACTTATCAAATTCATCATAAGTTTTTAATCCATGTCTAATATCATTCATAAATTGCTTAGCTTCTTTCTTCCATTTATCATAATCTTCTTGTGAATATATATCAGGATATCTTTTTAGTAAGGTAGCTTTGTTTGCATATATACTTCTATATTTGCCATAGATAGGTTCTTTATTTTCCTTTCTTTTTTGAGAGAGCTGATTTCCAACATCTTTACAAGTTTTACCTTCATAATATATATTATCGCAATAATAAGTATTAGATTTATTAGTTAAAAAATATCTATGACAATTTTTGCATTGCCTAATCATAGCATTATTATTTAAAACTAAATTATATAAAGAAATATACAATACAGTGTATATATTATCTGTAACAATGCTGTAACTATTAAAAATTTTCGAACCATCTGAATCAAACTGCTTAAGCTTTGATATTAATTCAGAAGTATTATTATGTTCTAAATGAATTAAATCACTAGGTACATAATTAAAACTAAATAGTCCATAATGTTGATATTGTTCCGAAAAAGTTTGTAATTCATTATGGTGTTTCTCATAAAAAACGTAAAATTTTTGTTTTAAAGTAAGAGAATCTATATCTTTGTCATTATCATATCCATATAGTAAATTAACAAATTCTCTAAATAAATTTTGAATGTTAAGAATATAATCTTTTGAAGATTCATAAATCTTATTTGCAAGTGAAATTATTAACTTAATATCTGTTAATTCATCAATTTTTAAGCTTTCTAAATCTTTTTCTTCAAAGTAATCTATAAACATTCCAAAATATTTTGTATAAAACATAAAGAAATGATTAAATTTATTGAAGTCTAAATTTAAAAAGTTAGATAGCAATTCTCCATTACTACCAATAATAGCATTTGAGTCAATAACAAAATATCCTTTCATATTTTCAATATCGTCATTACTATTTAAACATCTTAATGTAGTAGGAGCTTTATAATTTACATCAAATAATTGCACTTTATATTTTTGGACGAGTTTGTTTACTTCATCTTCAGAATTTAATTTAGATAGTTCAGCTAAAAATTTATTAGTTATCATATCATTATGCTTTAATTTTTCTTGATCTTCTATAGTATAATTTTCAGCTATATATTTTTCTGTATCATCTACCGAATTTGTTGTATCGGCAAATGCAACGGGAATCCTATATTGGTTGGGAGTGTATAAGATTGATTTTAATTCAAATGCCAAAATATCATTATTAGATAAAGGCGTAATTTTTATTTTTTTGTCAAAATCTGTATTCTTCATAGTTTCCTCCGATTTAACAATTTATTAGTTTTAAAGATATAAAAATGATTGTTTTCAAACATTTATAAATAGGCTTTACAAAACTAACTATAGATATTACAATTCAATTGTTAACAAAAGTCAATAGCTAAATACAAAAAAATAGGAGGTGATTATATGGAACTACAAAAAGTACAAAGAACGACACTAACAATGAAAGAGGCAGCAGAATATTTAGGGATTTCTTATTGGTTAATTAATCAATTAGTAAGAAGAAAAGAAATTCCTTGTTCTAAAGTTGGTGGAAAGTTCTTATTTAGAGTTCAAGTCTTAGATGAATATTTAAGAAATAAAGAACAACAATCAGTAAATTATTAATTTAAGAAGAAAGTGAGGAAAGGAGGACATGTATGGAATACAGTGGTTTAAGGTAGACAGATGGATTGGTTATAATAAATTAGACAAAAAAGATAAGGACATGTTAAAATAAAAATGGAGGTATTAACATGTCAAGAAGAGAAAGAAGGGAATTTACAGAAGAATTTAAATTACAAATGGTACAATTGTACAATAATGGAA
>CAQPRV010000134.1 GCA_948857205.1 uncultured Clostridia bacterium | reverse complement strand
ATTGCAGCTAGAATATTATTAGAATTAAATGTTAATATTCCAAAATTATATAATGAAATAGTAAAAGTAATAAATGAAGGTGAAGATTTAACATCTAATAATAGAGGAAAGAGTGGAAAGGAAAGTAAAAGAGGAAGCTATAATCAAACTACTACTTTGAATCAATTTGGTGAAGATTTAACAAAAAAAGCAGAGGAAGGAAAATTAGATCCAATTGTTGGTAGAAAAGAAGAAATAGAAAGAGTAATACAAATTTTATCTAGGAGAACAAAAAATAATCCATGTTTAATTGGTGAACCAGGTGTAGGTAAAACAGCAGTTGTAGAAGGCTTAGCACAAAAGATTGTGATTGGAGATGTTCCAGAAATATTAAAAGATAAAAGAGTTGTTACCATGGATATTTCAAGTATGGTTGCAGGTGCAAAATATAGAGGAGATTTCGAGGAAAGAATAAAAAAAGCTTTAGAGGAAGTTAAAAAAGCAGGAGATGTAATTTTATTTATTGACGAATTACACACAATTGTTGGAGCAGGGGCTGCAGAAGGAGCAATAGATGCAGCTAATATTTTAAAGCCACTTTTGGCAAGAGGTGAAATTCAGTTAGTAGGTGCAACTACTTTAAATGAGTATAGGAAATATATAGAAAAAGATTCTGCCTTAGAAAGAAGATTTAGTCCAGTTACAGTTGATGAGCCAACAGAAAAAGATACTATAATAATTTTAAAAGGAATTAGAGATAAATATGAGGCACATCATGGTGTTAAAATTACAGACCAGGCAATTGAAGCATCTGTTAAAATGTCTATAAGATATATTAATGATAGATTTTTACCTGATAAGGCAATTGACTTAATTGATGAAGCAGCTTCTCGTGCTAAATTAAGAACTTATACAGAACCTGACAATTTAAAACAATTAGAAGAAGATATAGAAGAAGTTAGAAAAAATAAAGAAGAAGCAGTTAAAACTCAAAAATTCGAAAAAGCTGCAAGTTTAAGAGATAAAGAAAAAGAATTAAAAGAGAAGTATGAAAAAGAGCAAAAGAAATGGAAAAATAAAAATACTAAGCAAGTTACAGATATTACAGAAGAAAATATAGCAGAGGTAATTGCTAGTTGGACTGGAATTCCAGCAAAGAAAATTACAGAAGATGAAAATGAAAGACTAAAAAATTTAGAAAAAAATCTTCATGAAAGGGTTATTGGTCAAAACGAAGCAGTAGAAGCAGTTTCTAAAGCAATAAGAAGAGGTAGAGTAGGTTTGAAAGATCCTAAAAGACCAATTGGTTCCTTCTTATTTTTAGGTCCAACAGGTGTAGGAAAAACAGAATTGTCAAAAGCCTTAGCAGAAAGCTTATTTGGTGATGAAAATGCGATGATTAGAGTAGACATGTCTGAATATATGGAACCACATTCAATATCAAAATTAATTGGATCACCTCCAGGATATGTTGGCTTTGATGAAGGTGGTCAATTAACAGAGAAAATTAGAAGAAAGCCATATTCAGTAATTTTATTTGATGAAATAGAAAAAGCACATCCAGATGTTATGAATATGTTGTTACAGATTTTAGAAGATGGAAGATTAACAGATTCTCAAGGTAGGACAGTTAATTTTAAAAATACAGTAATTATTATGACATCAAATATTGGTGCAAGACTTATTACAGATAAAAAGATGCTTGGTTTTACACAGGCTGGTGAAAAAAGTCAAGAGGAAAATAAGGAATATGAACAAACTAAAAAAGAAGTTATGGAAGCTTTGAAGAAAGAGCTAAGACCAGAATTTATAAATCGTATAGATGAAATTATTGTATTCCACAAGTTAACCGATGATGAGATTAGTCAAATTATTGATATTATGTTAAATGAAGTTACTTCTAGATTAGCAGATCAAAAGATTAAAATTGAGTTAGAAACTAAGGTTAAAGACCTAATTGCAAGTAAGGGAATTGATAAGAATTTTGGAGCAAGACCTCTTAGAAGAACTATTCAAAGTGTTCTAGAAGATAAGCTTGCTGAAGAAATTTTAGATGGAAATTTGAAGAAAAATAAAGTTACTAAAATTGGTGTTGAAGGTGAAAAGATTGTTGTAAAAAAATAATATTTTGAAATAGTGTAGTTTTTACTATACTATTTTTTATATTCTAAGGAAAGTCATCTTATATAGCAGAGAGTTTCCTTAGAAAATCTTATTTTTGTTTTTTATATTGTAGGAGAACTTTATGTACAAGATAATTATTGTCAAATTTACAGTTTGAACTGCATACAAAATCATTATTATGCAGAAATAAAGATTAAATTTTTATATTTCTATCTAATTTCTTCTTACATTAAGATTTTTTAATATATTTAATTAAATATGGTAATTATTTCCATGTTATAGGTAGAATTCCCCTTACCCCAAAAAAATACCTTTTTTTGAGATTTCTATTGATTTATTTT
>CAQPRV010000133.1 GCA_948857205.1 uncultured Clostridia bacterium | reverse complement strand
GTAGTTTTGCCTTGAACATCCCTCATTTTATATGATAATAATTTCTAAATATTTTCCAGTTGCATTCGAAATTTCATAAATATTTTAGATATTTTCTTCCTTTATATAAAATAAATTCCCACTAAAAAATCAAGATTTGTACAACTTAGGTAGCTTATGTTAATAGTTATTTATTAAATTATAACCTTCATTTACAAAAGTTGAAACTTAAAACCTTATTATATTGTAATTTTTCATAAAATAAGATATATTATAGAAAATAAACAATAGGAGTATAAATATGAAAAAATATCTAAAAATAATTACAATTTTTACTATTATGATAATACTATCAAATTTGTGTTATGTATATGGAAATAATAACGTAATTGAAAATATTTCAGCTGAAGGAGTATATATAATGGACAACAGAACAAATAAGGTATTATATAGTAAAAACGAAAATAAAAAACTATATCCTGCTAGTACAACAAAGATTTTAACAGCAATTTTAACAATAGAAAATACCAATTTAGATGAAAAGGTTTCAGCAAGTTATGATTCTGTAATGTCTATAGGAGAGGGATATTCTTCAGCAAATATTAATGTAGGAGAAGAATTATCGGTAGAACAATTATTACAAGTACTTATTGTACATTCTGCAAATGATGCTGCAAATATTTTAGCTGAACATGTTGGAGGCTCTATAGATAGCTTTGTATCTATGATGAATACTAAAATGCATGAACTTGGTTTAGAAAACTCCCACTTTACAAATGCATATGGGAAACATGACGAAAACCATTATACAACAGCACATGATTTAGCTTATTTATTTAAATATTGTATGAAAAATGATACTTTTAGGAAAATTTTTGGAAGTGCATCTTGTGCAATACCTAAAACAAATAAATCTGGAAATAGACTATACAAATCAACTAATGAGCTTATAAATCCTAATAGCTCTAATTATTATCCTTTTCTAACTGCTGGAAAAACTGGATATACCTCTCAAGCTAAAGAATGTTTAGTTTCTTCTGCTTATAAAAATGATATGGAATTTATTTGTGTTACTCTGGGAAGTTCTAATAGATTTTCTGATACAAAAAATTTATATGATTACGCTTTTTCTAATTTTGAACTAAAAAATATTGCAAATGAAAATGACATTGCAAAACAAATTGAAGTATCTAATGCTACTAAAAATACAAAAGACTTAGATTTACTAGTTAAAGAAACTATTTATGCACTTGTAAAAACTAATGAAAATTTAGAAATAAAAACAAATATAAATCTAAATGAGAATATAACTGCACCAATTTCAGAAAATGATATTATTGGAAATGTTTCTTATGAAGTTAATGGAATATCCTATACAACTGATTTATTAGCTTCTCACAGTGTAGAAAAATCTAAAATGATAGAATATACATTTTATGTTGCTCTTGTAATTTTTATAATTATTTTTATACATACTATTTTACATTTTAAAAAACGCAAACGATAAAAAAACAAAATTAAAATTTATACGTATAACCTATCTGTACACATTAAAAATGTTACAAATAATAAATGTACGCATTGCAAAATGCTACAAAATATATAATTTTTAGAAGTTTATATATTCTTTAAAATCTTAATTAATTTTTCTCAATTTTTTAAATATATAAACTTCTTTTAGTTCTTAACATCTTTCTATTTGTAGTCTTTTCCAATAATTATTGTTATATCTACTTTACTAGAACTTGACTCACTTGTAGTAATTCTACCCACTCCAAGTATTTCTTTTATATTTACTAATGCTGCTTCTTTTATATTCTTTTTGTTGACTATAGTTGTCTTTGTAGTTATATTTGTGCTTCCTGTTCTTGTAACTAGATAGCCCTCTTCTTTTAATTCTCTTACAACATTTTGTAATGTTTTACTTTCGCCACTACCATTTAAAACTTCTATCTTTAATGATGTTTTATCTTTATTAATTGTATTTTGGTTTGAATTTAGTTCATTTGATATTGTATTTTTGCTTGTTTCATTAGCTTCATTTACATCAATTTCATCTTGCTCTATGTCTCTGTCATGGAAAAGTTCTTTTACCAATTTTTTTGTTTCCTCTTTGTTAACTATAAATATGCTTACATTGTTTGTTTGTTTCCAATCTGGCGTTGTCCCTGGTAATGTAGATGTTAATAAATTCTCTGTACTGAATTCTACTGCATATGGAACATAATCTTTAGCTACATCAAAATTTACATTTGTTGTTACAGTTTCTTTAGCTACATCTAATATCTCTCCTATTTTGAATATGTTTTCTGGTTTTAAGGTTTGTTTTAATACTTGCATTATGAATTCTCTTTGCGTCCTCATTCTTCCTAAATCATTGTCGCCATATTCTTCTGGATACGTTGTGTTATTGTTGTTATGTCTAAACCTTACTAATTGTTCTGCTTTTGCTCCATCTAACACTTGTTCTCCTGCTTTTAAGTGTATATGTAAATCTTGAAATTCATCATCATAATCCATGTCTATTGGAACGTTAAATGTAACTCCTCCTATTACATCTACTAATTTTATTAGTGCTTCATTCCTGATTATTACATAATATTCTATGTTTAATCCTGTTAATTCGTTTATTGCTTTTATTACTGTTTTTGGATCTTTGTTTCTACTATATAATGTGTTTATCTTGTCATATGCAGTTGCCTTTTTTGTGTTTTTTCCTGTATATGTATCTCTTGGTATTGATAATAATGTTGCTTTTTGTGTGTTTGGATTATATGATGCTACCATTATTGTATCTGTTAATTCTACTTCTTCTTGGTCTGTACTTATTCCTAATACTAATATTTTAAATTCTGGTAGGTTTTTTCTTGTATTTTCATCATGTCCTACTACTGTTGCAAGCATTCCACTTAATCCCCATCCATTCTTATATACTTTATATGTAAAAACTCCTCCAGCAATTAATAGTAGTAATAATATTATTAGTAGTACTTTTTTCCAGATTTTTTTCTTCTTTTTATTTGGCATTTGGCTTTCTTGTACATTCTTTGTTTTGTTACTTTTATTTTCTTTTATGTTTTGTGTGTTGTTTCCTTTTATTTTTTTTGTTTTACTATTTTCTTTTATATTATTTTCTCTTACATTTTTTGTTTTGTTGCTTTTGTTTATTCTTTTGTTATTGTATTCTTTTTCCAAAATAACTCACTCCTAAAATTTCATGTCATTAGTATAACAAATATCTTGTAAAAAGGCAATAAATTTACTATAATACTTCAAATTTTTTTGTTACAGTTAAATAGTTAGCAAAAGACTACTATGACAATATTTAAGAGATTTTGAATGTGACCAAAATAGCTTTCATTTAATTATTGAAAAAAGATTTGTAATACATTGTTTTCATATAGCATTTTAGTAATAAATGTATTCTCAATTTCTTTATGTGCAAAGTTATTTGGATTTGCATTAGAAATAAAGCTTATAATAAGCAAAATTAAACTAATTATAAAAAAGCTAACAATTATACCATAAAGCACTCCTCCAGCTTTATCAAATTGATGGATAATTGGTAAATTTGTAATAAAACTAGTTAAAGATGTAATGAATAATAATATAATTTTTGTAATAACAAAAAGTAGTATCATTACACCACCATAAACTATGTTACAAGCTAAAGGTCTAGCAACCTGTGTTAAAACTTGATCATATGTATTTTGTATTATATCCTCTGAATTAGATGTTTCTTTTTTGTTCATTATCATGTTTTGTATTGACTCATCAATTTGTGTATAATCAATGACAAAATTTGCTATTGGTCTATATAAAACAAATGTAATTATAAGTGCAATAAAGAAACTAAATAGTCTAATTCCTAAGTTTACTAATCCTTTCTTATATCCAAAAAATACTGTTAGTGCAATAAATCCAATAAGTATAATATCAATTAAAATTCCCATTAAAATTCCTCCTATAAATTAACTATTTCAATTTTATCTCTATATACTATTCCTGCAATATTATTTGAAAGAACAATATTAGTTATTTCTTGTTTTGCAATATATCTTTTAACTAGCCATCCACCTTTATTAATAAATTCAATTTCTGTTCCTAAATTAAGTGCAATAATATCTCCATATGAGTATAATTCTTTTGCAATTGATTTTATTTGATATTGCTTTGTATTTTGATTTTCTACATTAATTATATTTACTATAGAATCTGCGGTAAATAAACCTGATGACTTTTCTTCAACTGAAATAATACTATTATCTGTCTCTACAGATTGAAATAATACTTTTTTATTTTTGTTATTTATTAATTCTTTATCTTGTCCATCTTCTATAATGCGTATACTATCAGTATACATACATACTAATTTGTTTTTATCATGATATTCAATATTTGTAATTAATTTTCCATTCTCGCTTTTGTATGTATTTTCCAGTGAATCTTCTTTTTTGCTTCTAGCTTTTTCTATTGATAATATTTTTACATTAGATTGTATTATACTTCCTGATGTGTCAACTTCTGCAATTGCTATATGTTTATTATCATTTGAAATGCTTACATCTGAAGTTCTGTTGGATGATATATATATTTTAAATAATTCTTCTCCTTGTGCATTATATATTACAATTACAGTTTTATGACTAGTATTAACTACTACAACTGCTACATATCCATTTTTATTTATATGCACTTGTGAAATTTCACCATCTACTGTATCTTCCCACATTATATTTTTATCTGATATGACATATAATTTTTGGCCATATGATTCTGCTATTGCTAAAAATCTATTTGAAGAATCAAAATAAGGATTTGATATCTGTATTTCTAGTTCTTCTTCTTTATTTCCAGAATTATTATATATTTCAAATTTGTTTTTATTTAGTATTCCAATATATTTATTAAATGCATATATATTTGTGTTTATTTCTTTTAAATCTATTGTTGTGGCTTTGTCTTGTTTTACTTCTTTTCTAAAAATATTTTTATCAATCCATTCTCTTACAATACTATTATTTAAGTATAATATTCCAATTAGTATTACTGAAATAATAATTATTATTAATACTATTGGTAATATTTTTTTTTGGTTATTAATGTTATTTATTGTACTCTCTTTCCATATATCTTTCATATTTATATCCACTCCATTAACTGCCAATTCTCTTCCTTATATTTGTCAGATTTTACTATTTATGTTATATCAATTTTTTGTTAATTTTACAATACTTTTTATTTTAAGTTTTATATTTTTTTATTTTCCTTTATGCTAAATGTCTTAAATATTTGTAAAAGCCCTAAATATCCAAATAGTGGATATAAAAAATTAATTAAATTAGAAAATCCTATTTTAGATACTACTAAAGAAGTTATGCACATTATTAACGCAATCTGTGTATAACTTTTTTTATTTTTGCTAACATTTTGTAAAAAACTTGCCCCTAATGATATTGATGTTGTAAAAATTGAACCTAATATAATAAATCCATATAATAATCTAAATAAGCTAAACATTTTAGAAACAACATATACTGCTGGCATTTCTAATTTAGTTATATCTACATCTACTTTAACTAATAATAAAAATACAATAATAGAAAGTATAATAACAATAATAGTACTTATTAAAGATATAGAAAAAATTTGTGTTTTATTTTTCAAATATTCTTTTAAAGTTATTAATACTGGTATTAATAAAATACTATTATAACTACAATATAGAATCGCATTTAATACAAAATTAGAATTATTTACTCTAACTATATAATTATCTAAATTTAAAAAGTTAATATCTTTAAAATTTAATAATCCTATAATAACTAAAAAAATTACTAAAATTGGAACTAAGATTTCATTTGTTTTAACTACTCCTCTAATACTTGTCATAAATATTCCAAAACATAATATAGCCAGTATTATACTACCGAATTAAACTATTTACTGAAAATTCTTGTTCAAAATATGCCCCAAACCCTGCAATCATAATAAAAAATGTTACTAAAATAAAAATATTAATAAGTAAATTGATTATTTTTTTTATGTTCTTATTTTTTGATAATAATATATCTAAAAAGTCTTTATAGTTATTAATTTGATAATTATTTATTATTTTTAATGTTTGATATATTACTACTCCCATTAATACACAAGAAATTAATACACCTATAATTCCTTTTATTCCAAAAGAAAAAAAGAATACATACACTTCTTGACCAGATGCAAAACCTGCACCTATTAATGTTCCTATAATTACAAATACTACTTTTAATACATTTTTCATAAAAAAACCCCATATTAGTTTATGGGGTTTTTTTTAATTTATTCTATTTTTTTCTTCTTCTAAATTGCCATACTATAAGTCCTATTATTATTATTATTATTGGAATTGCAAATATTATTATTCTTATTATCAAATCTTGTTGCTCTGTTGCTGTATAAGTTACTGTTCCTGTACTTTTTCTTGCTTTTATATCTTCTTCTCTATCCACTAAATATGCTATTGAGTTTAATACTAGATCTTTATTATAAGCTAGTTGGACAGCTCCATATTGTGAGTTTTGGCTTAGTTGATAATCTGATATGAAATAGTTTTCTCCATATATTACTAATGTTGATTTAATCTCATTTTCTTCTTTTTCTTCATCTGCTTCTTTAATTGTTTTTTGTAGTTCTGCACCTATAACAAAACTTCCTTTTTCATCTTCGCTAGATGCTGAATCTGATTGGTTTTGAAAGTTATTTCTAAAGTATGAACCTTCACTTGTAGTTATTAATTCTGTTTTTACTACTTTTATATCTTTTAATTTATCTGTGTCTATATTAATTTTTGTAGCATTTACTAATATTACTCCTGTTGTATTATATAAGTCTTCTGTAATTGTTGTACTTTCAATATTAGGTATTATTAAATCTGGTGATCCTGCTACCATTTTACTTGCATCTGTTTCTCTTATTATACCTATTTCAAAAGGTTTTACCCCATATTCTGCTAGTATTTTGTTAACATTTGGTAAATCTTTTTGTGTAGTTACTGCTGCATTTAACCATAATATATTCCTTCCAGATTTTATATATTCTAAAATTGAATTTGTTGTTATATCGTCAAAGTCTTTATTTGGTGTTGTTATTACTAATGTATCACAGTCATTTGGAATTTTACCTTTTGAAAGTATATTTAGAGTTTCTATTTCGTTTATTTCATTTCCTAAATACATATTTAAATAATTCATGTTATTTCTTAATGTAAATTCACTATATCCCTCTAAAAAGTATACCTTTGGTACATTATCTGTTGAAACAGATATAATACTAGTTGTGAATTTTTCTTCTGCAATACTTATTGTTTCATATGTTGATTTATCATATGTTACTAAGTCTGATGATGTTAGTACTTTTGATTTTTCTCCACATTCTACTATTATTCCTTCTGTTCCACTTTCAATTCCATATTTTTCTGCTAAATCTGGTCTGTTATTTATATCAACTGCCTCAACATTGATTTTTTCATTTGCTTTTTTATACTGTTTAGCTAAATCTAAATTAGTATCTTCTTCGTTATATCCGATAAAGTATATGTTTATATTTTTGTCTATGTTTTTTACTTTTTCTTTACTTTCTTCTGTTAATGTGTATAGTTTCTCTTGACTAAAATCTATTGGCGTTATTTCTAATTTTTGCATTATTATGTTTATTGCTATAAATATTGCTATTATCGATAATATTAAAATTGTTGTTTTTGTTCCATTTATTAACCATTTCTTTTTTATAGTTTCAATAAATCTATTTTGCTTTTTTTCTTTTTTTGCATTGCTTTCTTTTTTTTCTTTAGCTAATTTTTCATTTTTTTCTTCTTTCAACTTAATTCCTCCTTTTTACCTTACACTTTTTCTTCTTTGCATAACTATTATTGTTAATAATATACATGAAATCGTAAATGTTATAAATGTTGTTGTATCTGCAATATCAATTTGCCCTGTTGGGAATTTTGAAAATATATTTATTAACGAAAAATTAGTAAATATCTCACTAAATTGTGGTAAAAACCATGTTAATATAAAAAATCCTATTGTTATTATTCCTGCTATTATTTGATTTTCTGTTATACTTGATGCTAATATTCCAAATGATATATAACTAACTGCTAATAATAGAAATCCTATTAATGTTACTATTGCTGTAGTAATATGTGGCGTTCCAAAAAAACTAAGTATTCCAAAATACATAAATGTGCATAGTTCAGTGATTATGACTATTAGTGTTGCTGCAATAAATTTTCCTAAGACTACTTTTGTGATACTTAATGGTGAAGTTAGTAATAATTGTTCTGTTCCACTTTTTCTTTCTTCTGATATTGTTCTCATGGTTAGTACTGGTGTAATAAATGTTAATATTGTAGCTCCTGAGTAAAAGATATATTCAAAGTTTGTACTTTGATATTTAAATACGTCAACATAAAAGAATATGCTAAACATGATTAGAAATAATCCTATGAAAACATATCCAACTGGTGAACAAAAATATGATTTAAATTCTTTTTTTATAACTGCCCACATTATTTATTACCTCCTTCAATTAATTTCATAAATGCATCTTCTAATGTAGTGTCTGCTTTTTTCATTTCAAAAATTGTTATATTTTCTTTTGCAAATTCTGCAAAAATTGATTTCCTTAGGTCTATATCTTCTTTTGCTTCTATTGAATATTGCTTTGTCCCATCTTCGTTGTCTTTTATTAGTTGAATATTTTTTATTCCTTCGATTTTGTCTTTTATTGTTTCTATTTTATTATTTACATCTTCTACTGTTACATATATACTGTTATTATTTGTTACTTTATTTTCTAAGTTTTCTGGTGTATCTATAGCAACTATTTTTCCTTTATTTATTATTATTACTTTGTTACATATTTGGCTTACTTCTGATAGTATGTGTGAACTTAATATTATTGTATGTGTTTTTCCTAATTCTTTTATTAGATTTCTTATTTCTGTGATTTGTTTTGGGTCTAGCCCTACTGTTGGTTCATCTAATATTAGTATTTTTGGCTCTCCAACTAATGCTCCTGCCATACTTACTCTTTGTTTATATCCTCTTGATAAGTTTTTTGTTAATTTTTTTTCTACTTCTTTTAATCCTGTTTGTTCTATTATTTCTTCGATTTTTTGTTTTCTTGTTTTTTTATCAACCTTTTTTATTTCTGCCATATATGTTACAAATTCTTTTACTGTTAGGTCTGTATATAATGGAACTCCTTCTGGCATATATCCTATTTCCTTTTTTGCCTTTTTTGATTTTTTTAGTATGTCATATCCATCTATTATAATTTCTCCTTCTGTTTGTTCTATAAATCCTGTTAGCATGTTCATAGTTGTACTTTTTCCTGCTCCATTTGGACCGAGTAACCCTATTATTTCTCCTTCTTTGATAGTAAAGCTGATGTTTTCTACGGCTACTGTCTTTCCATACTTTTTTGTAACATTTTTGACTTCTATCACAAAAAATTCCTCCTTTTTATTTTATCTTTTTTACTAAAAGTCATATTATCATTTTTTTTTTTTTTAGTAAAGGTTTTCACAAAAAATTCACATTTTTTAGTATCTTTTTTGATATTTTGAATATTTATTATTTAAATAAACATTATAAATTTTGAAATGAGGTATCTTTATGAATTATATATACCCTTTTATTATTTCGTTTTCTATTATTTTTCTATCTGAATTAGGCGATAAAACTCAATTATTAGTTATTTCTTTTTCTACTAAAGATAAAATTAAAAATATATTGCTAGGTGTCGCTATTCGGTACTTTTTTTAGCCATGGTTTGGCTATTTTATTTGGAAGTGCTTTAGGTAATTTCGAAAATTCTTCTTTTAATTATTATTTAAAACTTTTTACTTATATTTCTTTTTTGTTTTTTGGAATTGTTGGGTTCATTCCTAAAAAACTAGAAGATTCCTCTAATAATACTAAGCCTTCTTTTCTAAATAGAATTTTAAATTGTAAGTTTAATTATATTTTTGTTATTGCTTTAAGTATTATTGTTGGTGAAATTGGTGATAAGACTTTTCTTGCCTCTTTGGGTCTTGGTTTGGAATATCCAAACTTTAAATTGTCTTTAATTTTAGGCTCAATTTTTGGTATGGTTTTGAGTAATTTTATTGCTATTTTTTTTGGTAGATTTTTGGGTAGTAAATTAAATAGTGGTATTGTTGAATTTTTATCAAATTGTATTTTTATTGTTTTTGGTTTGTTTGGTTTATTTAATTTATTATTTTTTAATATGTAATTTTAACTTCATGATAACATACCTTTTTTAGAATATCTTTCATATTTTTTATTTATATTTTGATGGTTATTGTTTAGATTTAGGATATTTGTAATTTTAAAAGTCTGGACAGTAACCCTAAATATATAATTTTTTTTATTTTTTTAATTGTTTTTTGTTGACATTAGCCATATCTTATGATAATATTATTATTGTTATTTGGGTCAGTAGCTCAGTTGGATAGAGCACAGGCCTTCTAAGCCTGGGGTCGGGGGTTCGAATCCCTCCTGGCTCACCATTATCAATGATTTCCTCAATTTCATCTTCAAAAATAGAGTTGGGGAAACCATAATAGAAGAAGAACTTATATATTAATTTATATAAGTTCTTTTTATTATTAGCTTGCCTGTCTTTCTTGAAATACCACTTTATATGCTTCTTGCATTGCTAATCTCTTTCTCTTTGCAGATACTTTAATATAGTATTTCTGTGTTGTTTCAAAATTAGAATGTCCCATCAATTTCATAAGTACAATTTCTTCCATCAAATGTTCAGAACAGTAGGTAGCAAAGCTATGGCGAAGTCCGATATGGGCTGACCCTTTCTAACTTATATTCATCACATAATTCAGGTAATGCACTTGATAAAGTTTCTGCTACATAAGGATGATAATTTCTGCCTAAAAACATATATTCATTTTCAGACCATACTCTATGTCTATCCTTTATTGCCCTTGATTTCTTAAATAGTTCCTGTTGGTATTTCTTATGTTTTAGTAATAGTTCCCTAAGTCTTGGGTTAAGAGGTATTCGGCGATATGACTGTATATTTTTCAGTTTACCATCACTTCTGTAATGTCCTATCTTTTTACCATTTTCATCATATTTAATAAAAGATTTGTAAGCATTGTTTATGATTAACTCATTATTTTCAAGGTCTAGTACTTTCCACTTCAAGCCGACATGCTTCTTCAGGTCTAATTCCTGTCAACAGCATTGCTTCAAA
This sequence comes from uncultured Clostridia bacterium, assembly GCA_948857205.1. GTDB lineage: Bacteria > Bacillota > Clostridia > TANB77 > CAG-508 > CAG-269. Next base: position 4,580 of record CAQPRV010000133.1, on the reverse strand, counting down.
TAAGATGGACATATCAGTATTAATTTCTTCAAATTTATCTAAATATGTATCTTGGTTTTCAGGCTCTATGTAATTGTCATCTACTTCTTCCTCTTCTGTTTCTAACTTTTCAGGTGGTTTATCTACTTTTCTTACTGGGTTAAAATTAGTTTTGTTATTGTCTATTGCATATTCAAATAACATATTTAAAACTATATAACTCTTATGCTTACTATGTTGCGATTTTATATTTTTAATTAAAGATTTTATTGTTTCTTCTGTTACCTGTGCTAGATACAGTATTTTATTTTGTTTGAAATATGGTAATATGTCATTTGTTAATTTATCATAATCACTATCAACAGTCTTTTGGGATAATGGTTTAGGGTTATCTTCTGTCTTTTTACATAATGATAATCTATGTAAGTGCCATTCATTAGCAAAATCTTCTATAATACATATTTCTTGTTCTTTCTTATGTACATTTGCATTATCTAAATTGTAATTTATATTAGAATAAATCTTGTTCCCCTAGCTTATCATTTTTACTATTAGAAAACAAGCCAAGAGCTTTATTTTCTATATATTCCGTAGTTCTTGCTTATCCAAGATTCTAAATTATTTTTATCTATTAGAACCTTGTGAGGAAATATCAGGACTGGAAAACCCTTCATCTTTATTAATTTATACATGGTATTTCTTCCAATACCAACTATTTTACATGCTTCTTCTACTCCTACAAGAATAGGCTTATTATTTATTTCTGTATTATTATTCATTTTTCTTCTCCTAACTTAAATAAATTTTTAAGTTAGGTAATCTCTTTGCCTTATTTATAACTCTGTTATCACTCGGCGAGAAGTAGAATATATAGGAACTTATCCTTTTAAAATTTAATGAACTTCTTTTGCCTTTCCTATTAATATTCAAGTTAAATTATTAAACTTGCTTTACACTTAATACTCTGTAATAACTTATAAATCGGCGGAGATTAATATAAATAATACTTTTAAATTTCATGTTGCTATTTTCTATTAATGTCAAGGTATTTTTTAAAGTCAAGTATCTCTTATTTTGTACCAAACTCTTACTTTTTTGTACCTATAATATTTTTTCATCTATAATCACACTCCATTACTTTTCTATCTTTAAACAACTTCATTCTACTGATTTTTTTTAAAATATAATTCATAAACTGCGTCCCCTATAAGACTTCCTAATTTCATATCATCTTCAATACAATTACTATTTATTGAATAATCTAAAAAATGTATGTTTACACCTTTATCTCTTAAATCTTTTATAATAGATATACATTCATCACTTGATGGACAACCATTTGCAAATACAAATTGTTTTACACTTGCAAACATTATCTTCGTATAATCTCCTTTTCTTGCATTTTGTATTATTTCTTCAAATGAGTTCATTCTCTCATCATATACTATACTCACATTAGCAATATCTTGAAGTCTAAATGGTCTTGCCATCTCCTATGTATTATTTAATTTTTTATCCATAACTAATTCCTCCTTTTTTTATCTAAAATTTAGTATGCCCTGCCTTGTTTGACAAGGCATACTATAATAAATTCTTAATTATCATCTATATCGCTATTCATTACTCTGTTATATGTACTATTTTCAATAAATTTCTGAAAATCGCTTATTCTTTTGTTTCCTCTGTGTTCTTTCCACCACAGATTTACTTCTTGACCATCTGCTCTTTCTTGAAGTATTAACTTTTTTAATTCTTTATCACTGATTTCAACTCCTGTTGTTCTATATTTTTCATATTTTGACTTTGGTTTAAAATCTAAAATATAAATAGTTGTTGAATAAAGACCTCTATTTATATAATATCTGCCCATCTTCTGTTACCTCCTTTACAACTTTATCTACAATAGTTTTCCATTTTTTCCATTTGTACTCATAATGCACAAAATATACTTCTAGACCTTTACTTAAAGAATGTCTTACTTTATCTACAAATTCTGCTTCAGTCAAATACTGTGGTAATATCTTATTTTCTGTTATATACTCTATATCATTATTTATATCCAAGACCTCAATATCAACTAAACTTTCTTTTATATAATATTCTCCTTCAAGGTTTACATCTTCTTCAACTGGTTTTAATCTATATTTATGTTCTTCCAAAACATCAGTTGTAAATCTTTTTCTAACAAATTGTATTCCATGTTTTACTGTTTGAATTTGATGGAAAACAGATACATATAAATCTTGATTAGAATATTCTTTTAGTAGTTGGTCTAGTTCATCTTCTGTTAACTCTACTAAACCATCTCCATATTCCTCTACATTTAAAGTTATTTCTCTAAAAATAATTTCATCATCTTTTTTTTCAATTAAATATTTACTCATTTTTAATACTTCCTTTCATTTATATAATTTATATTTTAACTGACACATCATAAGTTTCAAGATATGTAAAGTTTTTTATATGTTTAGTGCAATGTATATAAATTACTTACACTAAACATATATTTTTAAATAATCATTGCTTCCTCTTGTATACAATTTTCTGCAAGTGTAAAGTTTGGTATCTGTTCATAAGTTGTCTGTTGCCCATCTAACCAAGTTTCACTAAAAGTTAAGGGGTTCACTCCAAGTTCCTCTAACTTCTCAATATATCTGTTAAATTTAGAATAGTTAGGTTTATTCCCCTTCTTTTTAGGTTTACTATAAATTCTCCTAGTTTCTGTATAACCTATTTTATTGATACTTACTAATACCTTGCATAAGTTGTCTTTCATATCCTGTCTAATCTTACTTTCTTTTACTTTATTTAGTGCTATATCAATTCTGTAAAGAGGTTGGCTAAAATATACTTGTTTTGCATAATATGTAAATAATTCATCTGCTGTATCTTTATTTTTATAATTACATATTTCTTTAGTTGTACCATCTCTATGCTTTAAAGAATGAAGTTTTGCATTCTTTATTCTGATTTCAAATCTAATAAGATTCGTGTTCTGTTCATATTGCTCTAAACTTATCTTCTTCTGCCTATATTTATTAAGTTGTTCTTTATCTTTATTGTAAATTACAAATTCAACTGTTCTATTAGATGAAGATTTATATGCTATCATATACACATCTTCTGTATCTTTTATCACTTCAAATTTATAGTTATCTTTTACAATACTTCTTGGTGCTACTCTATCTACTATTTCTCTAATAAGTGAATATTCTTGTAAATCATGGTATCGATAATCCATCTTGTAATCGATTCGCATAAGTAGTATATAATCATCCAGTTTATCTATGTATTCTTGTGAAATCTTAAAATGCTCTTTCATAACCTCTTTAATGTTTCTAATAATTATTTCTTGGTCTGTACCTAATACATGATGATGTGGTAATTGAATAAATAAACATTTTGTATTACTTCTATAATGAAAGCTGTAATCTTTATACTTACTAGAACATTTATATATAGTTATATTTTTATATTCTTTATTTTCATTATCCCATATTTCTATTTCTTCTGTTTCTACAAATGATATAGTGGATATATATCCAACTAACTCAAATAAGTAAAATGGAGATGTTATCCATTCAGATAGACATATTTTAAGTTGCATTGTATCAACTTCTCCAGTATCTGTTATATCGTTTATTTCTTCAAATGTAAGAATTCTATTCACACCAAATTCATCTTTTCTAATAATCATTTTTTATCATCTCCTTTCTTTTATAAATTTAGATTTAATCTGCTACAAACCAGTTAAATATGATATATGAAGTGTTGCATTATTTTTACTAGTTTTTAAAACTTTAAAAGTATATGTATATCAACATATATTGTGAATTTAATATTTAAAAATAGTGTCTTGTAATATGTAATTACTGGCTAAATCATTTTAGGTTATCCACAAAATATGCTATAAATTTTGATATTGTATTGATTTTATTTCTAATATTAAATGTACCAATAATAAGTTTTCTCTCTACTTCAATACTATCTTTAGCTGTTAGTTCTCCATTTTTAACTCTATCAGCAATGTCTTTCATCTCCTGTATGCTACTTTCTATTTCTTCTAATAGTATTTTTAATCCTATTTCATTCATAATCTATCTCACCACCTTAAAATAATATTGAAATTATTGTTGCAACAAATAATTTACTTTTGTGTATCTTTGTGATACACTTATATAGTACAATATTTTTAATACCTGTGTCCTGTGAATTTATGTGTAAAATAAATTTCGCACAGGAATATAAAAGGAGAGAATATGAAGATTAACAGTATAAATTTTATTTTTGTATATGCAAATGATTATGAAAAAATATTTGAAATTAATAATAATAAATATTCAAAAAATGAAAAACTACTTATTGATAATAAAGATATTGGAACTTGTTTTTGTTCTATTTTGAATGATAAGAATAAAGTAATCGCTTTAAATCAATTATTTCTTTTATATCTAGTAATTCAATTTTATTAGTATAGTTGTTCATATATATTTTATTAAATTCTTGTTTTAAAGCGATTACTTTATTCTTATCATTCAAAATAGAACAAAAACAAGTTCCAATATCTTTATTATCAATAAGTAGTTTTTCATTTTTTGAAT
>CAQPRV010000132.1 GCA_948857205.1 uncultured Clostridia bacterium | reverse complement strand
ACAGAAATAGATATGACAATAACATATAAAAAGACATCATCAGTAATAATAGAGGATAATGGGATAGAAACAGAAATTGATTTTGCAGAAATACAATATAAAGGATATAAATTTACATTTAGAAAGGACTTAACAATAGATGATAGCCAAACAACAATATCAAAAGAACAAAGATATACAGTAACATTTAATGCAAATGGGGGAAATGTAGATAAACCAAGTAAGACAGTAGAATACAATAAAGAATATGGAGAATTAGAAACTCCAACAAGAGCTGGATATACATTTAATGGATGGCATACACAACAAGAGGGTGGAACACAAATAATAAATACAACAAAATATACTATACAAGGAAGCCAAACATTATATGCACAATGGACAATGAATGAATATATATCAGATGGATTAACAATGTACTTTGATGGTAAAAATAATACTGGAAATGGAAATGATGGAACATTGAATGGATGTACATGGGAAGATGAATGTATAGCATTTGATGGAGTAGATGATTGGGTAGATTGTGGACAAAAAGATTATTCAAATGTAACAATTGAAGCCGTTGCATGTTGTAATGAATTATATAATAGAACTTCTGGGATAGCAGGTAATACAGAAGGTGGAGGATACTCTTTAGCTATAGGAAGTGATAGAGTATTTGTAGCTCTTCGGAATGAAAGGCGATAAATATGAGAGTGTAAGATCAAAAGTGAATGTAATTCCAAATAAGTTGTATTCATTGAGTGGAAGAATAGGTTTTACAGGAATTTCTTTAAATGAAAATAGTACACAATATAATAATCCTATTGAAGGGGATATAGTTAAGACAACTAGAGATACTGTATTTATATTAGGTGCTGATCCAGGTGCTAAAGTAGCTACAGGAGAATATTTTAATGGGAAAATATATAGTTTTAGATTATATAATAGGGTATTAACAGATGAAGAAGTAAAACATAACTATGAAATTGATAAAGTAAGATTTGGAATTGAGTAAAATAGATTTTAGATAATTAAAAATACTATTAAAGTTTAAGTTATATGATTATTACGAAAGTATTACATTTATTAAGTTATTATGAAAAATAAGCAGAAAATATTGACAAAAATAATGTAATTTAGTATTTATAAAATAGTATTTTTAGAAACATATAGAGGATGTAGTAAAATACATCCTCTAAATTTTCAAAAGGAGACACAGATGATAAAACAGAGGAGTAAAAAAATTTCAATATTTTTGTCTATAATTAAACTAATATTAATTATATTTATAATATATAGTTTAACAATGTATTCTTTAAGTTTTGATGAGAATAATTTAGATAGATTTAGTAATAAAAGTATATTAATAAATAGTTTTACTAATTATAAATTGCCATTAGATAAAATTGTAACTAAAGCAAATAACATTCAAATACATAAAACAAAGAATGGAGAGACTTATTATAATATTGCAACTCTAAAGATTCCAAGTTTAGATATAGAATATCCTATATTATCAGAAACATCTGACAATTTATTAAAGATTTCATTAACAAAATATTTTGGATCAAATCCCAATGAAGTTGGAAATATGATAGTTTTAGGTCATAACTATAAAAATCAAAAGTTTTTTAGTAAGTTACCTAGAATAAAAATAGGAGATACTATAGAAATTACAGATTTATCTAATAATACATTAAAATACTCTGTATATCAAACTGATATTATAGAACCATCTAATACATCTTGTTTAAGTCAACTTACTAATGGAAATACAGAGATTACTTTAATTACTTGTTATAATAATGATAAAAATAGATTTGTTGTTAAAGCTAGAGCATATTAAAATAATTAAACTAATTATTTATAATTAATTAAGAATTGTTAAACAATTAGTTTAATTTTTCTATATCCATTGAGCTTGAAATAAGGTATTTAAAGCAAATTAAATATATATGCTTAATTATGACAGAAAAGTATATAGATAGCCATTAAAAAAATTTAAAGTATTTGAAAATGCAATAGAAGATAGAAAATGTCAAGATACTATTAATGTAGAAGAATTAAAGAAAGAAAATAGAAATAATTTAGGTATGTGTAAAAAATATGCAAATGATTATATTTTAATAGACAATGATTATAATGTAGATTTAATTTTATAAAGTACAATTGATTGAGGAAGTATTAGAAAATGGAAACAAAAATTATAAATAATATAGCTGTAGTCAATAGTAATGAACTTATAATAAAAGATGTTCAGTCAGCAATTGATTTTATTATGACTATAAAATATGAAACAAACTGTAATAAAATAGCATTAAATAAAAATGCAGTAGTAGAAGATTTCTTTATATTATGCAAAGGATTAGCAGGAGAGATTTTACAAAAGTTTATAAATTATCAAACAAAATTTGCTATATATGGAGATTATTCAAAATACACAAGTAAACCATTAAAAGATTTTATATATGAAAGCAATAATGGAAAAGATATATTTTTTCCAGAAAATAAAGATAAAGCAATAGAAATGTTAAGTAAAGAATGAAAACAACTTATAATTTATAAAGCAAGTGGCATAGATTTAAAAGAGTTTGCTACAAAATATTTATTGGAGCCATTAGAAATTAAAAATGTTCCTGTTGCACCAGTACATGATAAAGAATCACAAGACAATTTTTATAAAACAAGAAATATAAGAGGTTGGGCAAAAGATCCAAGTGGAAATTATACAATTGGTTGGGGAATATCACTTACAACAGATGAATGGGCAAGAATTGGTTTGTTAGTATTAAACAATGGTGTGTATAAAGGTAAAAGAATTATATCAGAAAAATATATAAAAGAAATGGTTAAAGAAAGAGAAAAAAACTATGGTTATTTATGGTGGATATATCCTAAAAATCAAACAATGAAAATCTTTACAAAGGAATATAACACAGGAAATTATAATTCATATTGTGCTAATGGTGTTGGTGGTTCTCTTATTGCAGTAATACCGGAAAAAAACATTGTAATATGTTGTGCTTGTTCTTTGGTATATAATCCTAAAGTTAGAACAGAGTTGATAAATAACTATTTGATACCATATATAGATAGTTTAGAATAACAAGTTAGAATTTTTTAGTTGTAGAATAAAGCAAATATATTTTTCAACAAATACATCTTCATTAAAAGTACAATCATTTAAGAATAATCCAAAGGCTTGTGTTTATTTTTGTGATAAGAGATTTTATAGAGGGATAATGCTTAAAGGAACAATAGAAGATATAGAAATATAACAATAAATTACAATATTTGAAGGAGATAGATATGAGAATAATTAAAGTAAAAGAAAGAACAGAAATACTAATAAATCAATTATTAGAAGTATGGGAAGATTCTGTAAAAGCAACACATTTATTTCTATCTGATAAAGAAATAAATAATATAAAAGAATATGTACCACAAGTTATTTCAGGAGTATCACATTTAGTAATTATAGAAAATGAAAATAATACACCTATTGCTTTTATGGGAATAGAAGATAAAAAACTAGAAATGTTATTTATTAAAAATAGTGAGATAGGAAAAGGACTAGGAAAACAATTATTAAATTATGGTATAGAAAATTATAATGTTAATGAACTAGTAGTAAATGAACAAAATCATAATGCAAAAGGATTTTATGAATATATGGGATTTAAAACTTATAAAAGAACAGAACTAGATGAACAAGGTAATCCATATCCAATTTTATACATGAGATTAGAAAGATAAATTCTAATCTATTAATTATATCTAAAAATTTCTTTGGAATTTTGTTACTATTATTTACAATTAAATTATATAAATCTACTAAATATTTATTTTGAGCATAACAATAACCACTTTTATTGGCTAATGCTATAATTTCTCCATATAATAATTTTTTAGTATATTTTAAATTAGTGTCATACCTAACTGTTGCAGGTATGATTGCATAATAATTGGGTTGTTCTTTTTGACTCATATTATGCACCTCCATATCTTTTAATTTTGCTAAAGGGCAAATTTATAAAGTATGAAAGTGTTTATAAACGAAAAAAAGAGACCTTACTTTTATAGTAAAATCTCTGTATTAAAAATTACACTTAAAGGGACATCCCTTTAGGTAAAAACTTCCGAATTGGTTGCGGGGAAGGACTCGAACCTCCGACCTTTGGGTTATGAGCCCGACGATTTCTCATTATTTTTATATTTTAAAAATATTATATATTCCTACTCTTGCAAACATTTCGAAAGTTTTTAATACTTTGATTTTTTGTATAATTTTATCAATGTCCCTTTAATGTCCCTTAAACTATATTTTAATTACAGACATTATATTTCATTCCCTTTAAAATTTCAGGTACTATCTCAATATTATTTATATGTTCTAGCTTTTCAATTTCAGATTTATTGGTATCCTCATCATATTCAACATAGTAATCCATTGTTGTACTAGCTAAGGCATGTCCTAAGTACTGTTTTATTTGATTTACAGGTATATTAACATCTATACATCTTGTTGCAAATAGATGTCTTAATTGATATAAACTTAAATGTTTAAAATTATGTCTTTTTAAAATCTTATCAAGTGTGTCCCATAAATAATCACTACTTAAAGCATGTCCTAAACTATTTATAAAAATGTACTCATCATCTAATTGCTCCTTGCTTGTATAACCTCTTTGTTCCATAATATGTAACATATAAGCATACATTAAATTATTCAACCATTTTTGTAATGGTATATTTCTATAACTAGATGGTGTTTTTAAGTCTTTTTCCTCAAATGTAGATTTGATTTTTTCAAAATCATCATTATAATAGGTTATCTTTCCATAATTATCTCTTACTTTTACATTAGAATGTTCATAACTGTAATGTTTCCATTTCATACCACCACTTTCTTCTGGCCTAACGCCTGTATTCATTATAAAAATGTAGCATAGCCCATTTGTTTCAGAAAGTAATATTTCTATTAAATGTTGTTGTTCTGCTGGAGATATTGTAGGTTTCTTTTTCTGTCTTTGAACTTTTGGTGTACGAATTGTTGGAATCGGATTAAATTTTACTATTTTATCGATTTCTGCATCTGCAAATGCCATATTTAAAATGCTTTTTATCTCCTTTACAGTTTTAGGAGAATATTTTTTTATTCCTTTCGTTTCGTTGCCTGTCGTTAAGTCAGAGAAATATTCTTGAAGAATTAACCTATCTAAAGATTGCATAGAAAAATTTCCTAAATAGGGAATAATGTTTGTTTTTATTTTTTCAATGTACCCTTGTAGAGTTCTAGGCTTGACAAACGGTTTTTTATGAATACGAATCCATTTTTTCAGCCATTCTTCCAATGTAATTTTGTCCTTTTCTACATATTCATTATCGTTTGCTTCTTGTTTTGCTTTTATCATTTCTTGTACTAGAATTCTCTGATCTTTATTAAATAAAGATATTTGTTTTGATTTGCCATTTACTTTTATTGTTATTCTACCTTCATATCCACCATTTTTTGCCCTAATAGAGCCCATTCCTCTGGTGTTTCTTTTTTTCTTTACAGACTGATTTTCTGAAGTTTTTACCATAACTTTGCCTCCATTCAATATAGAGAACATTAAAAGTAAAAGCACAATATTTAATATTCTCTATTATAGGGCAAATTTTATCGAAAAGCAATGTTAAACAAAAAATCTTCCAGAATTTTGATCAAACCAGTCTTGTAATTTTTTCTTGTTAATAACAATTCTTCTTTTAAACTTAATGCAAGGAAAATCAGGGTACTTTATTAATTCACTCATTAAGTTTTTGCTAATACCTAGCATATTAGCTGCCTCGCTAACATTTAATCCTATTTTTTCATTAAAATTTTCATTCATTTATATCACTTCCATATATAGATTAGGCACATTTATAATAAACTGCCTTATTGAAGGGCAAATTTTTTTAAAACACTATATTTCTTTATTAATTTTTTT
>CAQPRV010000131.1 GCA_948857205.1 uncultured Clostridia bacterium | reverse complement strand
GTTACTGTTATTACTGACATTTTATATTCAACATAGCTTTGATTTCTTGTATCTGTTAATTTTTCTAACTTTTCTATTAATTGTGGAATGTATTGTTTTATGATATTTACTACATCTAAAAATATATTTATTTCTTTTTTCTCTTCTGTTCATCAAAAAACTCCTTTGTGATAAAATATTACATTAATTAAAGGAGGATGGATCCATGTTTAAAGATAGAGCTTTTTCAAATATTTATGTTTGTGAATATAAAGGAAATGTAATAAGGAAATTTAAAAATAGTAATAAAGTAGAAAATAAAGAAATTGTTTTCGAGGACTTTATAGTTAATAAAGGCGAAACTGCAATTGGAAAATATGGAGATGTATTGAACAAAATAATAGAATTGACAAAATAATACCAAGAGAAAAACAGTTATTAAAGTCCCTATAATATGGAAAGTTAAAAGGAATATTAAATAAAGAATATTCCTTTGCGTTAAGTAAAAATCTATATAAAAATAAAAACTTTTAATATTATGTCTTCGCATATATTTTACTTTTATTTTTAATTATTTTTATATTATAGGTCACAAACTAATTCTTGCATTAAATTATGTACTGAAACTATTTCTTTGATCTTTCCAACATTACTTCCACAAAAAATTAATCCATTATCTACTTCTCCTTTTACAGAATTTATTAATGCTTTTGTAATACAATATGGACTATTTTTTACATTACATGTTTTTATACAATTGTAACATCTATCAATTTTATTTTTCTCTTGTTCAATTTTATTTATAAATTTATTATTTAATGCTCTTCCCGGCATTCCAACTGGGCTATTAATTATCTTTATATCTTCATTTTTAGCATTTACATAAGCTTTTTTAAATTCTATTGATGCATCACATTCTTCAGTTGCAACAAATCTCGTAGCCATTTGTACACCACTTGCACCTAGACTTATAAACTTTTTTATGTCTTTTGAATTCCATATTCCACCTGCAACTATAACTGGGATATTTTTTCCTGTTTCTTTCTCTACTCCTTTTATATATTCTACAACTTCTATTGTAATATTTTCTAGTTTAGGTTTTGAATTTTCTTTTAGTTCTTCATTTTTAAAACCTAAATGTCCTCCTGCTTCTGGACCTTCAATAACTATCATATCTGGTACATAATTATATTTTTTTATCCAGTAACTAACTATTAATTTACAACATCTAAGTGATGATACAATTGGTGCTATTTTTGTAATTGTACCTTTTACATATTGTGGTAATTCTTTTGGAATTCCTGCACCTGAAATTATTAAATCTATTTTTTGTCTTATACATTCTTTTACTATTTCTGAGTAATTCTGTAATGCTACCATTATATTTACACCAATTATCTTATCTTTCCCTGCTATTTCTCTCGCCTTTTTTATTTCTTTTCCAATAGCTCTTATATTTGCTTTCATTGGATTTTTTTCAAAATCTTCTTCTTGATATCCAATATCTGCTATTGATATAATTCCAATTCCACCTTCTTTGCTAACATTTCCAGCTAATTTATGCATAGAAACTCCTACTCCCATTCCACCTTGAATAATTGGATATTTAGAACATTTCTCTCCAATTTTAATACCTTCCATATTTTTCCTCCTATCTAGTTTTCAATACTAGATTATCATTTATATTTTACCTTGTCAACTAATTGACTATACGTTCTAAAAAATCATAGTTATGATTAACTAATACATAATTTATATATTACATTAAAAACTTGTTCTTGTCTGATTTGAGTTTTCGACTGCAAGGAGAAAATCTTAAATGGATACCGATTGTAATTTTTTATATAAATAATAAAATATGACTTTCCTATTGCATAAAAAAATTGCTAAATTATAATAATAAAATATATTATAATCTAACAATTTAATAGAATTTATATTTAAAATTATTTAAATAAATCCATAATTTCATCTTTTGATAATTTATTAATAAATTTTTCTTCAGTAGATAATAAATCTTCTGAAATTTTGGCTTTTTTCTCTTGTAATGCATTAATTTTCTCTTCTATAGAATTTGTTGTAATTAATTTATAAACTTGTACACTATTTTTCTGACCAATTCTATATGCCCTATCAGTAGCCTGATTTTCACTAGATACATTCCACCAAGGGTCATAATGAATTACAACATCTGCACTAGTTAAGTTAAGCCCTGTCCCTCCTGCTTTTAAAGAAATTAAAAATAATTTAATATTGTCATCTTTATTAAAATTATCAACCATTTCTACTCTTTTATCTACTTTAGTTCCACCAGTTAATTTGTAGTAATTTATTTTTTTCTTTTCAAGCTCTTTTTCAAGAATATCAAACATTGATGTGTAACTAGAAAATAATAATATTTTATGACCTGATTCTATTGCATCATCAATTATATCTAGACACTGATTTAATTTGCCACTTTCTCCTTTATAATTATCAATAAATAATTTAGGATGACAACAAATTTGTCTAAGTCTTGTAAGTAACATTAAAATTTTGAATTTACTTTTTTCAAAACCATTTTGGCTAAGTTCTTCTGATATTTCTTTTTGTGTTTGTGCTAAATATGATAAATATATTTTTTCTTGTTCATCTGACATTTCATTATTCATTATTGTTATATTTTTTTCTGGTAATTCTGTTAATACATCTTTCTTTATTCTTCTTAAAATAAATGGATTTATTAAAGTTTTTAATCTATTAAGTGCTTCTACATCTTCTTCTTTTATTATTGGTTGTTCAAATTTCTTTTTAAATTTATTATAATTATATAAATAATTTGGCATTATAAAGTCAAAAATTGACCATAATTCTGCTACTGAATTTTCTATTGGTGTTCCTGTTAGTGCAAATTTATTTTCACCATCTAATAATTTTAGTGCTGTTGCATTTTGAGTTGTAGAATTTTTTATATATTGAGCTTCATCTGCAATTATATATTTGAATTTTTTATCTTCGTAGTTCTCAATATCTCTTTTTAATAAATCATAAGAAGTTATTACTAAATCATATTTTTCTATATCTTTTATTTGGTTATGTCTGTTTTCTGCTATTCCTTTTACAATTAATACTTTTATTTTATTACACCATTTGTTTACTTCTGCTTTCCAATTTAATACTAAGGAACTTGGACATACTACAATTGATGGCTTTCTTTTTTTATCTTTTAAATTTGAGGAAAGTAAGGCAATCACTTGTAAAGTTTTTCCTAATCCCATGTCATCTGCAAGTATTCCTCCAAAGCCATAATTTTCTAAAGTCTTTAACCATTTATAGCCTGTTTTTTGATAGCTTCTTAAGATATTTTCAAAATCTTTTGCTATAACTATATCATCTGAAAAGTTTTTGTTATCTATATTATTAATTATTTTTGTAAATTCATCATTTTTAGTTGTTGATATCTTATTTGTTTTATTTAATATTTTTTCTAAGTATATACTTCTATTAATAGGCAAATTAATTATTCCATTATTTATTTTATCATAATTAATATCTAAGGTATTTGATATATCTTTTAAGAAATCTAAATTTTCGTCTTTTTCTAAATTTAAAAAGTCACCATTTTTTAATTTATAATATTTTTTCTTAATATTATAATTTTTTAATACATCTTTTATCTCATCTATATCAAAATTTATTTTTGATATATCTAATTCTAATAATCCATTACTTAATTTTATTCCAACATTTGAAATCTTCGCTTCTTTAACCTTTTGATTTTTAAATTTGTCTGTTACAAGTACTTCAAAATCATTCATATATCCTTCTATTTTATCTGATAAAAATTCATATATATAATCTAAGTCTTCTAATAGAAAATAGTTTTTTCCTTTTATAGGTTGAAATCCATCCATAAATATTCTTGTAAGAACTTTTTTCTCTTCTGGTATATTTCTTGTTATATTATTTTCTGCTATATATTTTTCATGATCCTTTTCTAAAATATTAAATTCATAATCTAAATAACAAAATTTTAGTTGTAAAGTAATATTTCCTTTTTCGTCTACATCTAAAAATATTTTTGAAGATAATTTATTTACTATAATTCCTTCTTTTGCATATACTTCTGGCAAACTATTTATTTCCATATATTTATCTATTTTAGGTAAAACAAAAGTTGAAAATTCGTTTATTTTATCTTTTGGAATTAGTAAATTATTGTCATAATCTAAATATTTTAATATTTTTAATATTTCTTCATTTTCTTTTTTATCTAAGGAACATATTTTATTTTTATTAAATATATATATTTTTTTATCTGATGATATATATGAAAAATTCCCAAGATTAGTTTTTAAAATGTATTCTTTTTCTTTTTTATTTTCTAAATTTATCTTCAATTCTAATTTTTCATCTGTATATATATATTTTTGTTCTCCTCCATTATACTCATAATATATAATTTCTTGTCCTTTTACAATTTCAAAAAACTCATCTAACCTTTCTCCATATAAACTTATTGTCTTATTAGATACTCCACTTGAACTATAGTAATAGCTAGTATTTGCTTCCTCTGCATATTTTACCATTTCAGCATATCTTATAATAAAGTCGAAAAGGTTTTTATCTTGTTCTGTTTCAAAATTTTCTCTTTTAGGTATGAAAGTAAGATTTTTACCATATTTTATAGGCACTTTTGATGAATAAGCATCATATAGTTCACTTAGGTTTTTTAATATATACTTTGTTGTTTGTCCAATTTTAAAATTTATGTCTAATTTTGAATCTTTACTAATTTCTATTTTAGGTTCCAATTTTATAGAAGTTGCAAGATTTTTTGGCCATATATCTTGATTTTCTACTTTTAATTTTGCTATTTCATATAACTCTTCTAAATTTAAATTATTAGTTGAATCACTAATTAAATCTCTTGACTCTTTATATTCTTCTATTGTACGTAAGCTTTGATAATATCTTCTTTCATATTCACGTCTTTCTTCTTCTTCTTTTCTTTTTAGTTCCCATTGTCTTATTGCTTCTTCTCTTTCTTTTCTTTGCTTTTCAATAAGCTTTCTTTTTCCTTCAGCAGTGCTAGGTCTATGTGGCTCTATTGTTTCTAGACAGGTTGCTATAATATGTTTGCAAATATTACCATTTCTATTATCTTCACATGTGCAACTACTTTCTCTTATCATATTTCCTTTAATAAGTAATTCAACCTTGTAATAACCATAGTTTCCTTGTACCTTTGCTATTACTTTGTAGGTTTCACCTTCAATTTCATTAACTCTTTCTATTTGTACATACTCATTATTATATAATGTTTTTCCTCTTTTTTGTCTCCCTAAGTCATAGCTTCTTGTAAAGTTCAACACATTAAAATTCAAATCTTGAACATCTATTATCATATATTTTGCTCCTTTTATTGTTCGACTAGCTTAACTTTCAATCTATCAATTATTTCTTCAAAACCTTGTAAGCCTGCATTATATATATATATATATATTAAATCTCCATCTTTAATTTCTTTTGCTTCTTTTATTATGTTTTTATATTGTTCCGAATTTCTACTAATCATAAACCCTATACAACCATTTTTTACATGTTCTAAAATATATTTTTCTCTATTTTCTTTTTTAAATATTATTGGTATGTAGAAATAATCTTTTTGATTCTGGTTTATTTCTTTTTTAGCTAAAAAAGAATATATTGTCATTTTTTTATCTCCATTAATTATTTTGCCTAGTATTTCTAGTTGCTTTAGTGTGTACATTTACTTCTCCCTTATAAATTATTTTGCTATCTATCTCATAACTATAGTTTAATTTTTCTAATACTATTTTTTCTAGTTAAAATAATTATTGATTTTATGCACTTTTCTTAATATTATAGTAATTATAGCACTTAATACTATTTAAATGTATAAGAACATTATTTTCTATTAATTTATTTATAACCCATTTAGATATTTCTATTATTCCCTGATCAATATCTCTTTTTATTATTTCTACATAATTACTAGAACAATATTTTCTATTTTCTTCTGTTGCATCTGCTAAGTAAATTATCTTTTCCAGAATGCTCATATCAGGCCTTCCTGTAGTATGATATTTTACTGCATTAAACATATCCTCTGTAAAACCAAATTCGTTTTTACAAAGATAGGCTCCTATTTTTGCATGTATTAAACTTTTATTTATTTTTTCTATCTCATCTAATCCTATATTATATTTTTTTATATATTCATCATTTTCTTCATCTGTTAATTCTTTTGCAATGTCATGTGCTATTGCAACTAATTTAATTGTCTCTATATCAATATTATATATTTCAGCATATTCTATTGCTCTTTTTACAACTGCTTCAGAATGTATAAATCTTTTTTCAGATAATCTTTCTCTAACTTTATTGTATAATTCTTCATATTTAATCATTTTTTCTCTCCCCTAATAAGGTTTTTTTACTTTTTAGCTTTAATAATTCTTTTAGTTATTATTTTTTCATTCTTATCTTTCATTATTTACTTTAAATCCAACTGCTATAATCATTTGTAGATTATAATGTGCAACATCTCGCGAAACTTCTCTGCTTCCTTCTTTTTGAACTATTCGAAAATTTCGAATAGTTCAACTTTCTTCTAATTCATTATCTTCATAGATTTTCTTAATATAATAATTTATTGTATTTATCTCAATGCCATATACAGTTGCTAACATTTTTTGAATTAGCCATATATTTTCATCTTCATATCTAACATCTATTGAATCTGGGTTATCGCCTGTAGCAGCTACACAAGTTAAATATTCTGCCACACTAGAACGAATTGTAATTTCATTTTTCTATTTAGCCATACAATCACCTTCTTTATATTTTTTTATACAATTAACTTTATATTTATATTAAATTTTTCATTTATTAAAAATCCCATATTCCAATTATACCTGTCAAAACTTCTCCATCTCATTATCTATCTGAATATACTATAATTCATTAATAATTGCTTTGTCTTGTTAAATTTAATGTTTTATCACTATCCGTAGTTAAATACTTAAAAAATAATCCTTGTACTATAGCTTCTCCTGTTCTAATCTTAACCGTTTCTTTTCCTTCATTTTGAATTTTTATCCATATATGACCTTCATTATCTTTATTATTATAATAATCCGAATCTATAACTCCCACTTGATTACAAAGTCTTATATTATATTTAAATCCCATACTACTTCTAACAACTAATAAAAGCACTTCGTCTTTTTCAAAATAACACTTTAATCCTGTAGGAATCTTTAAAATCTCATTTGGTTTTATTTCTATATCACTCAATAAATATATATCATATCCTGCTGTATCCTCAGAATCTCTTTGTGGAATTTTTATTTTGTTATATATTTTTTCATTTTCATTCACATCTTTTTTAAATTGTTCAAAGCTAATTTTTTCAAAATCTCTCATTTATTTACACTCCTTCAAATAATTTTAATTGCTCTTCTTCATAATATAATGTGTTTCTGTTTCATCTTCCTTTTTAAATCCCATTTTCTCATATAACTTAATTGCTTTATCATTTATTTTAAATACTTGTAACTTTATATTTTGTTCTTTATGTTCAAATAAAATTTCCTTTAATACTGCTATTCCAATTCCTTTATTTTGATATTCTGGTTTTATACAAATATTACCTATCTCAAAAGTATTATTGTATTTGTCTTTTCCATTATAAAATCCGGGCTAATTCATCTTTTAAATATATAAGCTCTATATTCTTTGAGTTCTCTTTCATAAATCTAGCAAATAACTTTTGCTGATTTTCTTCATTCCA
Organism: uncultured Clostridia bacterium; assembly: GCA_948857205.1. Lineage (GTDB taxonomy): Bacteria > Bacillota > Clostridia > TANB77 > CAG-508 > CAG-269. Next base: position 11,165 of record CAQPRV010000131.1, on the reverse strand, counting down.
CTCTCCATAATTCTTTTCTACATATTCCTTATATACTTTCTTTTTTAAATCATATATAAAATGTATTTCATCTTGATTTCCATTTTTATGTGGTCTTAAATCTAAATTTGGAACATCCCAACCTAATCTTATTCGCTTTTCTGTAATCTTATTTTTGATTTGGAATTTATCTGCAAAACTTTTGTAGTCATCTTTTGGAATCGATTCGCTAAAAATGCAACCACAATATTTTTGCATATATAATCCTAATTCTCTAGCTTTAGCTTGACCTTCTTTAAATCCTATTCTAAAATCTCTATATAAAAATTTTAATTCATACCTTTTAGCTATTTCCTCTGCAACTTCTTTAATTGCCTCATGTTTCTGATATGGGCTAATTAAAAGTGTAGTAGAAAAAGTATCATATCCATTTTCTTTGGCATATTTAGCTGTTTTTTCTAAACGAACTGGATAACAATAATTCTTACATCTATTTTCTAAATTATTTATTACATTTTTGCAGAAATCTTTTAATCCGTAATCTTCTTCAAATATGGAATTTATCTTAATGTCTTTTGTATACTTTTTTAATGTATCTCTTCTTGCTTTATATTCTATATATGGATGTATATTGGGATTAAACCAATATACAGTTGGTTCTATTCCTTCTTCTCTTAATGAATCAATACAATATACACTACATGGTGCACAACATGTATGTAATAATAATTTCATTTTCTACTTCCTTTCTATTATTCCTCTTGATATTCATAACCTAAATGTTTATAGGCTGGTTGTAATACTTTTCTTCCTCTTAAAGTTCTAGCAATAAATCCAATTTGAATTAAGTATGGTTCGTAGACATCCTCTATTGTATCGATTTCTTCACCAATAGTTGCTGCTAAAGCTTCTATTCCAACTGCTCTTCCACTATATTGGACGATCATTGTTTCTAACAATTTTCTATCAATTTCATCTAATCCCAACTCATCTATTTCTAGTTGGTGCAAAGCATGTTTTGCAATTTTTAAATCAATATCTCCATTTCCTAAAACTAAAGCATAATCTCTTACTCTTTTTAATAGTCTATTTGCAATTCTAGGCGTTCCTCTTGATCTCATTGCAATTTCTTTAGCTGCTATTTCTTCTATTTCTACATTTAAAATTTTACTTGATCTCTTTATAATTGTTGTTAAGTCTTTTGTAGAATATAATTCTAATCTATGTGTTATTCCAAATCTATCACGTAAAGGAGTAGTTAGTGCTCCTGCCTTTGTTGTAGCTCCAATTAGTGTGAATTTTGGTAAATCAATTCTTATAGATTTTGCACTTGGACCTTTTCCTATCATTATGTCTAATGTATAATCTTCTAATGCTGGATATAATATTTCTTCTACATTTTTATTTAGTCTATGAATTTCATCAATAAATAAAACATCATATTCTGCTAAACTTGTTAATATTGCTGCTAAATCTCCTGCTTTTTCTATGGCTGGTCCTGATGTTATTTTTATTTTTGAATTCATTTCATTTGCTATGATATTTGATAATGTAGTTTTTCCTAAACCTGGTGGTCCATATAGTAATACATGATCTAATGCTTCTTCTCTCTTTTTTGCAGCTTCTATATATATCTTCATATTTTCTTTTACTTTATCTTGTCCAATATATTCATCTAAATTACTTGGTCTTAAAGAATTCTCTAATCTTTCTTCTATACCATTTTCTAGATTTGGATTTATAATTCTTTCTTCTTCCATATGTGCTTTCCTTTACTTTTTTATATTTGTATTATACTTTTTTTTTTATAAAAAGTAAAGAGTGTTAGATTTTCAAGTTTCGACTTTTTGTAAGTGAAGATTATAATTCAGTAAATATAGGCTTTTTTATATAAAAAATGAGTGAAGAATTTCACTCATTTTTTGATAGGATTTTTTTACAACCCCTTTTATTTTCTAGGCTCTTGGATGAGCTCTTTTATATACATCTTTTAGTGTGCTATCCTGAAATTGCATATATACTTGTGTTGAAGATATATCTGAATGTCCTAGCATTGTTTGTATTGCTTTTAAATCTGCTCCATTTTGTAATAAATGTGTTGCAAAAGAATGTCTTAATACATGTGGAGTAATTTCTTTTGTTATATGTGCTTGTTCTTTATAATATTTGATAATTTTCCAAAATCCTTGTCTTGTTAGTCTTGTTCCATTAACGTTAACAAATAGTGCTTTTTCACTTTCTGTTTTTATTAATATATCTCTTGCATCTTCTATATATTCTCTTAATGCATTTAATGACATTGTTCCAAGTGGTATATTACGTTGTTTCGAAGCGTTTTTGCAAATTACATATCCTTCATCTAGATTTACATCATCTATATTTAAAGATATTATTTCTGTTACTCTCATTCCAGTAGCATATGCAAATTCAAGCATAGCTTTATCTCGTATTCCTTTTAAGTCTATATCTTTAGGTTGTTCTAGTAATAATTCAACTTCTTCTGATGTTAATATACTTGGTACTCTCTTTTCTATTTTTGGTGATTTAATATTTTGTGTTGGATCTGTTTTTACTTTTTTGCTTTTTAATGCAAATTGATAAAATAATCTAATTGATGCTATACATCTTGATATACTTGATGACTTTTTTCCTTCTTCTTGTAATTCTTTAACATAATCGTTTATGTCATCTTCTTTAACTCTATTATAATGAAGTTCACAGTCTTCTAAATATTTTTTAAATTGCTTTAAGTCTCTTTTGTATGATTGTAATGTGTTCTCTGATAATTTTCTTTCGTTTTCTAAGAATTTAAAAAAATATTTTAATTGTCTTTCCATTTATATTTCCCCTATCTGTTTTTAAAATAATATATTTACATAAACTATATATGTTATATCAAAATATTTATAAATTGTAAATACATTTTTTAAATTTTTTAAAAATATTTAATTAACCATTTTAAAGAGTTTGTTGAAATGAAGATTTCTATTATTGATGATATTATTAATACAACTAGCATTATCAATGAAAAAATAGTATGTCTTATAATTTCTATTTTTATGTTTTCTTTTCTATTATCTTTAACTATTGATTTATATAACTTAAATCCACTAACTGCTAAAGCTAATATTGCTGGAATAATTAATATATTTTGCAATAATAAACTAATAAGGCTAAATATTATTCCTTTCGAAATTCCCATTACTACAACACATATAGAAATAGTATATCCTAAGCAAAATCCTCTATATAAGACTATTCCAAATACTACTGGTAATCCTATCACAGTAGTACCGAAAAACCAAATTACTATTGCCATTATAATGTTTTGAAAAATACTATTTTGTAATAATGATATATTATCAATTTTATCTGTATTTTTCATTTTGTCCGTAAAATCATTTAAATAATTACTTATATCATTTCTTTCGGCTTCTTGAATATTATTGACAAATAATACCCCTAAGAATATTCCTATTATAAATATAAATGTCACAATTAGATATTCTTTTTTATTATTTATAATATGATTTTTTATTGTTATTATAAAATTATTTTTCTCCATAAAAAACTCCTTATCTTTATACATAATGTGTATTCGATAAAGAGTTTTTTAGAACATTTTTATAATTATTTATTACTTAATATTATTACATAAAACTTTCATAACTTTTTGAAGATTCGTAACTTTCATTTTTCTTTTTAATTGGTACAACATACATCGCTGTTTTTTCTAATTCTTCATAAGGTATGTCTTCTTTATATGAATATAGTAACTTTATTCTTTGTTTCAAATTTTTTTGTTCTTTTTGTTTCTTTAAAGATTTAAGATCTATTATGTTATCTTGATTTATTTCTTGTTTATTATTTGTTCTTATAATATTTGATAATTCTAAATAACTATCTTTTAAACTTTCAATCATTTCATTCATTTGATTTATTTGCTCCGTGTAGTCTATACTAGAAATTTGTTGCTTTAATATTTTCTTAGTTTCTTCTTGCATTTCTTCCATTTTTGTATTGTTACTACTAATTATTTCTTTTACTAACCTTCCATAATCTGATTGTATGTTTAATTTATTTTGTTCTTCAAAATTATTAATTTCTTGCCTTAAAATCTCTTGAATCTGTTCCTTTGTTAGGTTGTTTTTATTCATATCCTTAATTAATGATTCTGTATATGAATTTAATTGTTTGTAACTTACTTTAGCATTTTTAATTTCATTATGTATTTGTTGAATCTCATTTGAATCATCTTTTTGTTTAATATGTGTTAAAATATTCTCGTAATTTGTTTTTACATTTTCTAATTGATTTGATATTCTATTTAACTCAGTAGCATTATTTATATTTCTTATTTCTTCTTTTATTTCTTCGTTGTTTTTTTGTTGCCATTCATTAATTGTTTTTGTAATCGCTTCTTCTATATTATCCTTATAAAAAGTTCCACTTAATTTTTCTTTTAAATTATTGCTATTTAATTGTACTTTTATATCAGAAACATCACTTATCATTTTTTCCAGATAGTTGTCTTGTTTAATAAATAGCTCATTTATATTTGATTCTTTTGGATATTTATACTCTCGTTTTTCTTGTTTTTTTACATTGATTATCTCATTTTCTTCAAAGAAAATATTGTAATCTTTAGCTTTTAATTGTGGTATTGCTGAATTAATTAATTGGTCTACAGTTATATGTGTTTGCTTTTTCATCTCACTCTTATGTTTTTGTCCATTATGTCCATAATAATAACTTTTCTTATATATTTTACCATTAACTTTTACTTTATTTATTATTGCTCCTATTATTTTTCCACCAACATTTTCTATTGATTTTTTGGTTTCTTTTAAATCACCTATTTTAGTTTCTTCTGAGTTAGCTACTAATATTGTAGAATCTGCCATTGTAGCTAATACAATACTATCTGAAACTAATTTACATGGAGGTGCATCCAAAATTATAATATCATAAATATTTTTTAATAATGCTAATAATTGTTTCATACTACTTGATCCAAGCAATTCTGATGGATTAGGTGGTATTGTACCATTTGTTAATATGTGTAAATTTGGTTGTGTTGTTTCTTTTATAAATTTTCTTGCTAATTCTATATCTTGCTTTGCATCTCCTGTTATATCATATAAATAGTTTGATAAACCTTCTTCGTTATCTACATTAAAAATTTTATTAGCTCTTCCTTTTCTCATATCAGCATCTATTAATAAAACTTTTTTATTGGTTTCTGCAAAAGAGGCTGCTATATTAGCTGATACCCAACTTTTTCCTTCTCTTGGAGTACAACTTGTAATAAGTACAGTTTTTGCATTTTTTGTTGAATTCATATATAATATATTTGTTCTTATTGTGTTAATACATTCTATAATATATGATTTAGCTTTATTTCTTTCAACTATTTCTTGTTTTTTGTTTGTATTTATTGGAATACTTCCTAATGTTTTAACTTTAAGGTATTTTTCAATGTCTTCTTGTTTTTTTATTGTATTATCCAATATATAAACTAATAATATATATACAAATGATACGAAAATTCCTAATCCCAAAAATATTATAATATCTTTTATATGATTTATATTATATGGACTACTTGGTAATTGTGCTTCATCTACTATTCCTATATTATTTAAATTATATATTTCTTTTATTTCTTTTAAAAATACATTTGATAATTCTTTTGTTATATCTTTAGCTAATTGAGGTTCTTTATTTGCAACTGATATTTTTATAATATGTGTATCTTTTACTATACTGATTTCTATATTTTTTAACAATTGTTCTTCTGTAATATTTAATTTCAAATTTTTTATCACTTTTTTTAATATTTTTGAATTTTGGGCTATCTTACTATATGTTGATATTAATCCTGAATTCATTGTTAAATCTGAATTAGTTATTGTTTCACTTTCATTTACATTGTTTGGAATTAATAATAATGTTTCTGTAGATTTATATTCTGGAACTATATAGTTATATGAATATAAATAACCTATAGTAATGAATATTATTAATAAAAATACAATTATAAATTTTTTTCTTTTTAAAATATCTAATATTCTTTTTATTTCGATATTTTCGTTTCTCTCCATATTTTTTATCACCTCTAATTATTATATATTATTTTGGCGATTATTTCAACTCTTTATGTAAATTTTCCGTTTTATTGGATTTTTCCGTAGTTTCCTCCGCCACCTGAATGGACTATTACTTTTCCTTCTCTTGCGTTTATTATGTTTTCAGCAACTTTTTCACCTACTATTGATTCTATATCATTTTTTGTTAAATAGTGTAAAATGTTCATTTCTGTTTCAAAAGCTTTTAATAATTTTTCTATTGTTTTTCCTCCAACTCCTGGAATAAAGTTAAGTGGTATTTGATAAATATATGGTGGTCTGATTGTAGGGCTTATTGTCTTTTGTTTATCTTTAATCTTCTCTATTCTATCAAAAACTCCAAATGTTACTTTTTTTGCACCACATATTGGACAAATTTCTACTGGTTCATTTATTTCTATTGTTTTATTACAATTGTCACAATATGTTCTATGATATTTTCCAAGTTTTGGATCTAACCCATAATTTGCTATAATTTTTCTTCCATCTTCGTTTTTTAATGCTTTTACTATTTCTTTAAAAGATATATCCTCTACTAAAACTTTATTATATTCTCTAGCTATTTTGGGTAATGAATGTGCATCTGAATTTGTTACAAATGTTTTATTTTCTAATTCAGATATTGTATCTGCTAAATTGGTATCTGAACTTAATCCTAATTCTATTGCAAATATTTTATTGAATTTTTCTTTAAATATATTTTCTATTCTGTCTGTACAATTTCCATAATAGCTCTTAAATGGTGTAAAAACATGTGCTGGTATTAATATCCCATTATATTTCTCAACTATATCAATTAATTGATATCCTGATAAATCTGTTCTTTGTGTACTAAGTGTTATATTTTTTAAGTGATGACTTAATTCATTTGAAAATTGCTTTATATCTTTTAAATATGGAAAGAAACATATATTGTGTGCACTTCCACATTTTCCATCTCTAGATATTTCTGATGTTTCTACTTCACTTCCTAATAATATACATACTTTTTCTTTGTATATAATTCCTCCATCTTTTAATTCATAAGCATCTCCTGTCTTAAGAAACTTCTCAATATCTTCAATTACATATGGTGATGCACAATCTATTATTCCTACTACATTAATTCCTTTTCTGTCAGCACATTCTTTGGCTATATTGGCAAAATTTAATGATCTTGCAGCTGTAATTTTTATTGGCTTTCCATTTTCACTTCTTCCTATGTGTACATGTAAATCTGCAAATATTTCGTACATTTTTTCCCCTTTATTATCTTTTTATTTTTTATATATTATAACATTTTCTTATTTTATATAAAAATTGGGACGGTATTGGCGTCCCATTAACATATTGATTCGTTTATATCTTCTTTTTTTTCAATATTACTATTGTTTATATGACTCATTATTTTTTTTGTGGTTTCTTCACTAAATAATGGTCTATTTCGATTTTCTTCTTCCTCAAACATTTTTTTTATTACTTTTTCTTCATGTTTATCTATTAATTTATCTACTGTAGGTTCAAATTCATATATAACATCTTTTATATATTTAGTTATCTCTTCGTCTTCATTAAACATTTTTACTAATTTTCTTAATGCTGTCATTTCTACTACACTACCACTAATTCTTATCTGTTCAATAAAATTGATAAATTCTATAAATGTGTTCATATATCTGTTGTATTCATCTTTGAAATTTCTATGTTCTAGTAAAACTAATGCTTCATCAGGTTTAAATCCTATTCTTTCTGGTCTATCTAAAAGCATAGCCCCAAATTGATCTATCAGTTCTATTATATCACTTTCTTTTTCTCTTGGAATACTTTTACTATATCTATTTATTTCTTCACAGATCTTACAAAATTTCTTATTGAATCCTAATGTTCTTAAATATTCTGCTCCTTCTTTTGCATATGATTGTATTCTTTTGATATCTTGAGCATTATCTATTTTTTTACAATTACATAATAAAGTTGCTGTTAATATTAAATTATTGTCTACTTCAATTTTGGAGTAATTTAAAAATAGTCTTGTAATTTCTAATTTAAAAACTACTGATTTATCAAAATAAATTTTTGTTTTTTTTGATAAATAATATGCTATTTCTATTTTTGATGCTATTTCTCTCTCATTTAAAATATAGTCTGCAAAGGTCTCCATATGTTTCCTCCTTTTTGTGACATATAATTCCTGTATATATTTCCCCACTCTTTTATTATACTTTATATACTAAAATATTTCAATATTTTTAATTTATGTAATATAATTGTAATATTATATACTTTTTATAGCATTTCTTGCTAATTCATCACAACGATTGTTATATTGATTATCACTATGTCCTTTTACTTTTATAAAATTTACTTTATGTATTTTGGTTAATTCATAAAGTTCTTGCCATATTTCTCTATTTTTTACTGGTTCTTTTCCTGATGTCCTCCAATTATTTTTTACCCAATTGTATATCCAACCTTGTTTAAAGCTATTTACTACATATGCACTATCACTATATAAATCTACTTCACATGGATATTTTAACAATTTTAGTCCTTGTATTACTGCTGTTAACTCCATTATATTGTTTGTTGTGTTATTACTACCTCCTGATATTTCTTTTTTATTACTTTTATACATCAAAATTGCCCCCCATCCTCCTGGTCCTGGATTTCCTGAACAAGCACCATCTGTATATATTACTACTTTTTCCATGTATTTACCTTTTTAAGTTTTAGTTCTAAAGAATTATTACTATTTATATAAAATTAGATATTATTAACTACCTTATTAAGTTTAAATAATATAATTCATATAAGTACTAAACTTAAATTACCTTTCTGTTTTCTTTTTGCTATTTTTATGATATTATTATAACAATAATCTATTTATTATACAATAAAAAACCAGAATTTTGAATACATATGAAAATAATTAAAAATTTATAGTAAGAGAGGAGATATTAAAATTGAACAAGGTATTAGGAATTGTTGCTGAATATAACCCTTTTCACAATGGTCACTTATATCATATAAATGAATCTAAAAAAATTACTGGCTCAACTTATACAGTAGCAATTATGAGTGGTAACTTTACTCAACGTGGAGATACTACTATTATTAATAAATGGTCTAGAGCTGAAATTGCATTAAAGAATGGTATTGATTTAGTAATAGAACTTCCTGTTCTATATGCTATTTCCAGTGCAGAAAATTTCGCAGATGGCGCAATAAAAATCTTAAACTCTTTGAACATAGTTAACTATATTTCATTTGGAGCTGAAATAGCTGATATTGAGCGTCTAAATACTATTGCTGAAATCTTAAATAATGAACCTAAAAAATATAAATATTTTTTAGTAAAAGAATTACAAAAAGGTCTATCTTATCCTAAAGCTAGAGAACAAGCATTACTTTCATATTTAAATAATGACAAAAATTATCTTAATATAATTTCATCTCCAAATAATATACTAGGAATCGAATATTTGAAAGCATTAAAAAAATACAATAGTAATATTGAACCTATTGCAATCCCAAGATTAGAAAAGAAACATAATGATTTAAACTATTCTAATAATATTGCTAGTAGTACAACAATAAGAAATATTATTAGAAGTCAAAAATTTGATATAGCACAAAAATTAATGCCTAAATTTAGTTTTTTTAATATACTTAAAAATATTGAGATTGGAAATATTATTTCAGATTTATGTGTTTTTGAACATCTAATTATTTATAAATTAAGAACTATGTCAACTTACGAAATTTCCTTATTACCTGATGTTACAGAAGGTCTGGAATTTTTAATTAAAAAAGCTGCTAATTCTTGTAATAATATTAAAGAATTTATAAATATCGTAAAATCTAAAAGATATACTTCTACTCGTATTAATAGAATTTTATTATATGCTTTACTTAATGTTTATAAAAGTGATATTGATTTATCTAAAAAAGTGCAACCTTATATTAGAGTTATTGGCTTTAATAAAAATGGAAAATCTTTAATTTCTCAAATTTCTAAATCTAACCCTGATCTTAATATTATAACTTCTGTTAAGAAATTTGTTGAAAATAATAATAATAGCTATTTAAAAATTATGCTTGATAAGGATATTGGAGCTACAGATGTTTATACTATTGGCTATAACATGAACTCTGTTAGTAATTTAGATTTTACTAATAAAATTATAACTATATAATAGAATTTACTCTTTATAGTATTTACCTGTTCTCCTTAATCCAATTTCCACTAAAGAACCAATTTTTGGTTTCTTCAATATTTTCTAACTGTTGCAATGTCATTTCTCCGTTTACTCCTCGTGGTATAATTACTAATTTTCCGTTTTCTTTAAGTCCTAATTTTGTTAGAGCATAATCTTCTGCCATAAAATCTTCTACTATCTCATTTGTAGTTATTTCTCTATATTGATATTTTAGCATTTTTATCATCCTCACTTATAGTTTTTTATATTTTATTGTTCTTTGTAATTTTATGACTATATTAAGTTATGAGTTTGTTAACTTCTTTTTTGTTTTAACTATTGTTAATCTAATTAATTTATATGCACTTATATTGATCAACTTTCCTCCATTTACTATAATTTATAAAGTAATTAATACATTAAATATCTACTTGCATTAAAGTTATATTATTTTAAATAATTATATCCCTGTATAACTCAACATCAACACCTTAATAACTATCCCCCAGTATAACTGGGGGATTTTCATATTGGCCTATAAGGCCTTGATACTAGCTGACGCTTAAGCGTCCCAGTTTGACAGCTTACGCCACTTTCTATTGCGTTTTTATTACTTACTACCCTTTAAAAGGGTCTTTATATTCTTTTATTGTCATTTGATCTGACATCATATCTTCTTTCAGTTGGTTTTCTACATATCTGTATACTGCTGTCTTGTTATTTCCTACTGTACTTACATAATATCTGGATTGTCAATACTTTTTTGTACAATTTTTATAAGGACACTTTTTTATATTCAATTGGTGTTAAATAATTTAGAGAACTATGTATTCTAATATTATTAAACCAATTAACATACTCAAATAGTTCTGTTTCTAAT
>CAQPRV010000130.1 GCA_948857205.1 uncultured Clostridia bacterium | reverse complement strand
ATTTTAACTTCTGCTTCTATACTTATTATTGTTACTCTAATTGTAGTTTTGCCTTGAACATCCCTCATTTTATATGATAATAATTTCTAAATATTTTCCAGTTGCATTCGAAATTTCATAAATATTTTAGATATTTTCTTCCTTTATATAAAATAAATTCCCACTAAAAAATCAACATTTATATAGCTTAGGTTGGTCAGTAGCTATTTACTGAATTATATATTCATTTACAAAAATTCTAAACTTAATAACTTTACTAAAAATAAATAGGAAAGTTATCATAGTTTGATAGCTTTCCATAAAATATAAATAATACATTATTTATGCTTTTTAATAATAAACTTATCACATAAACCTAAAAGTGCTGGCAATAGAAGTAAAATTAGCAATTCTGCACATAAAGTACCCTGTGAAATAGTTTTACAAATCTTAGCAGCAATAGCAGAAGCAAAGCAACCAACAATTAGAGTAACAATAATAAGTATAGAAGCAGAAGTTAAAATAGTATGAATTGACTTATTATAAGAATTAATAATAGCTTCCTTAACATCCATTGACTTTCTATGTTCAATATAATACGAAGTATATAAAATAGCATAATCAATAGTTGCACCCATTAAAATACTTTGAACAATCAAAAGTGAAATAAAGTAAACACCATCACCAGAGAAAGACAAAAATCCCATGGTCATATATACAGCACATTGAATAAGTAATACTAGTATTATTGGTATAATAACAGACTTAAAGGTAATAGCAACTACAACAAATATAGCTATCATAGTAAGTACTGTAATAAAATCCAATTCAGCTTGGAAAGTTTTACTCATTTCATATGCCATTGCAGAATTTCCAATAATATAGAAGTCGTGAACATCTGAAGCTAATTTATCTTTCAAAGATTGAATAAATTTAAAAGTTTCTTCAGATTCCATATCATAATTTGTATTAACAACAATTCTTGAATATCCATCACCAATTAACAAATCTTTAGCATCGTTTATAGTAGTTTTAGCATCTGTAATATCTTGTTTCATATCATCTTTTATAAAATCATTAAATCTGCTATCTGTTAAAATTTCGTCATATAGATAATTAACAAATTTTTCTACTGTTAAGGTCCAAGTTGGATTATATTCTGTAGTACTTCCATAATATATATAAAGTAAATCTACAGTATTTTTATCTAAATTATCAGTAAATTCACTTAAAATAGCAAAGATTTCTTCTTTAGAATATTTGGTATTATTTAAAGTTGAATTCATAACTCCATTAATTGTATTTAATTTTGATTTTGAAGCAGTATCGAAGTTGCTTGAGAATTCACTATTATTCATTACATCTTTTAGTATAAATTCTACAAAGTGTTTTAAAGACATAGTTTGATTTGTATTAACATTTTTAGAATAATATAATCCATAAAGCAAGTCTAAATTACTTTTATTTATTCCTAATAAATTACCAAGTTCAGTACTTGTGTATTGTTTATTGTTTAAAACTCCTTTCATAGCTGATTGTACTAGTGTTAATTCTTTTACAGTATTTGAATTTAGGTTTTTTGCTAAAACAGGGGTATTTTTATTTGCTAAAACAAAGTTTACAAATTCATAAGGTGTTAATTTTATAGTAGTTTTACTTGAAGTATATAAAGTATAAATATTTTTTGTTGTATTTAAATCTGTTCCTATAAATTCTGACATTTGTTTATAGGTATAAGTGTTTTTATTAATAGTGCTATCCATTACTTTTGATAATAATTTTAATTGTCCTAAAGTATTTTGATCCATACTTTTCTTTATACTATCGTTGCTACTATTTTGTAAGATAAATTTTACAAAAGAATTAGGTGTCATTTTCCAGTTATTTGTATTTCCTTTGCTAAAGTCAATTAGCACATATATTTCATTTAATTTATTTTTGTCTATACCTAGTACCTTAGATAATTCAGCACTTGTATATTTATTTGTGTCTTTTATAATACCATTATCAATTGCAGATTTTAGATTATTTAGACGAGTTAAAGTTGTTGCATCTAAACTGTTTAAATAAGGTGTATTTTGTTTTAGATAAAGTACAGTATTAACAAATTCTGCTATACTTAATTTTGTTGTACTTGGTGAATTTTTGTATTTTAATAATAGTAATTGTTTTACAGAATTTTCATCTATTCCAAGTAAGTTCGCAAGTTCTTTAGAATTCATGTTTTTATTTATTATTGATGTATTACTAAAGGTTGATAACATATTTAGGCTTTTTTTAGTTTTTTCATCAAATAGGTTAGCATATTGTTTATCTTTCATTACTTTTGTTAATACAAAATTTGAAAATTGAGATATATCCATTTTAGTGTCTATTTCATGTGTACTCATATAATAGGTATATAAATCTTTCATAGTATTTGCATTCATTCCAAATAAGTTTGCCATTTCTGTACTTGTCATTTTCTTTTTAATTGTAGTAGCATCTGTTAATTTGGTTAATTTATTTAAACTAGCTTTTGTATTTGCATCTATTCCTTTTGAATATTTTTCATTTGTTAAAACTGTTGAATTCATAAATTTTATAAATTCGTTTAAACTAATTTTTATGTTAGTATTTTTAGAGTTATAATAAATTAATATATCTTTTATATCATCTTCTTTTATTTCTAAGATATTTGCAAGTTCTTTTGTTGTTCTTGGTTGGTTTACTGAATTACTACTTGTAAAATTTTTTAGTCTATCAATATTTGCCTTTGTTGCAGTATCTAATTTGTCACTCATGTTTTTATTGTTATATACATCTTTTTGAATAAAAGATACAAACTCGTTAAAGGTCATTTGGTTATTTTCAGCTTTATTATAATATTTATAATATAATATTTTTAACAAATAGTCTTCAATTTCTACATCAGAGCCTAAGTCCATTAACTTAGTATTTAATTTGTCATAGGTTAGGTCTTGATTAATTGTATTACCGTATCCTAATACTTCATTTACTTTATCTGTATTTTCTATATCGCTTAAATGTTTTGATATTTTTTCTTCATCTTGATTTTTATAGATTATTGCAAATTGATTGTTTTCGCTAAATACTTCTGATATTTTGTTTTCTTCAGAGTCAGTGTATAAAATTCCTAAGTTTCCTTTTAGTAAATAGCTTACTATAAATACTCCAATAAATAAGAAGATTGATATATATCTTGATTTATAACTTACTTTTCCTAAAGTATTTAAGGTTATATGAGGACTATTTTTCTTTGTTTTTGTAATTGCTTTGTCACACATTAGTATTAGTGAAGGGAGTACGAAGAATATACTTATTAAGCTGAATAGTACGCCTTTTGCTAATACAAAACCTAAATCTTTACCAATTTTGAAACTCATAAATACTAAGGCTATTAGACCAACAATAGTTGTTATTGAACTACTTGATATTGATGTGAAAGCGTTAAATAAGGCATTTTTCATTGCTTCTATTTTATTGCTTTCTTTTTGCTTTTCTTGTTGATATCTATTCATTAACATTATTGAGTAGTCCATTGATAATGCCATTTGTAATATTGCTGATATTGAATTTGTAATGTTAGATACACTGTCAAACATTATGTTTGTTCCATTATTTAATAGAACAGCAATTAATATTGCTATTAAAAATAAAAAAGGTTCTACATAAGATTCACACATTATTATAAGAATTATTAAGGCACATCCAATAGCAACTGCCATTATCCACATAGGTAATACATCTGCATTACGTTCTGCTATTGCTCCACTAGTATACATTTCGTAGTCTTCAAAGTGTTCAGTTATATTTTCGTAAAGAGTTTTTGCTATAGCTGAATCTTCTTTATCATCTATATTTAAAACATATAGAGTATAACCATCTTTATTATAATTATCTGTGTTATCATAATCTACACTACTTACACCTTCAAGGTTTTTTAAGTAATCGAAAATTTCGCTTTTGGAAGTTTCATCTAAATTATTAAACATTACATTTAAAGAACTAGAGTTTATTTCTTTAAATTTGCTTTCCATAAGATCCATACCAATTCTAGTTTCAGAAGTGTTTGGTAAATATTTTGCAATATCATAATTGATATTTACTTGATTTGACAGTATAACTGATATTATCGATAGTATTATAAATATTATCAATATTAGGTATCTTTTGTTAACAATAAAATCAGTAATTTTTTTCACTTTTTTTCCTTCCTTTCTGTTTTTTTGCACCATCATTTATTATACATTATTTTATTATTAAAGGATAGTATAGATTTGTTATAATTGTTAAAATTTAGACAATTATCAAAAAATTGTATATATTTTTAAGCATTTTCACAAAAATTTCATATTTATGAGTTATAATATTCAAAGTGTAATATGTAAAGAAAGGAAAAGATATAAATGAAAGTTCAAGGATTAAATTCGTCATCTAAAAAAACAAGAAAGTTAATAAAAAAGACTTTTGCAGAATTGATAAATGAAAAAAAAGATTTAAATAAAATTACTGTTACAGAACTTGTTAAAAGAGCTGATATTACTAGAGGTACATTTTATACTCATTATGACGATATTTATGATGTTGCAAATGAGTATCAGTTGGAAACTATTGAATTGCTTATAAGTGATGATAATGTTTTATATACTAAAGAGGACGTTATTAATTATTTTAGTGATGTTTTTAAATGTCTAAAAAAGAATGAAGATACTTATAGAATGCTTTTATCCTCAGATGATTTATTATTTTTCTTGGAGAAGTTAAAAAAGATGTCTTCTCGTAAATTACTTTTTGCTTTGAATAATATTTGCAAGGATAATGATTTTATAGAACTTGACGTTTCTTTTTTTATTAATGGGTTAGTTAACGAGATTTTGAGTTATTTTAGAGATAAGAGCGATTATTCTTTAGAGGAACTATTTGATAATTGTAAAAAATGGTTTAATAAAATTTTTATTTATGACTAAACCTTATTTAAGTAAGTTGTTAATAAAAAGTATTTCGAAAATATATATAATAATTATGTAATTAAATTGCAATAACTTTGGCTAATAGCTATTGAAAGTTATTTGTTCTTTATGTTATAATCGAAACACAAAATAATTCTTTAGATAGAAATTCTGTTTATAAGAGAAAAAGGAAATATAAAGGTTGAAAAAGAATTATAATTCTTTTTCAACCAGATTTATGCCTTAGGAAGGAAATTAAAAATGAAAATAGCATTATCAGAACATTTTACATATAAAAAGTTAATTAAGTTTACCTTACCAACTATAATAATGATGATATTTACATCTATTTATGGAGTAGTAGATGGGATATTTGTTTCAAACTGTGTAGGTGCAGAAGCTTTTGCATCAGTAAATTTAATTATGCCAGCAATAATGATTTTAGGAACCTTAGGATTTATGATGGGAACTGGTGGAAGTGCATTAGTTTCAAAAACAATTGGAGAAGGTGATAAACAAAAAGCTAATAGATATTTTTCAATGTTAATTTACTTATTAATAATAATAGGTTTTATATTTACAATTCTTGGTGTGATATTAGTAGAACCAATGGCAAAGTTATTAGGCTCTGATAAGAATATGTTACAAGACTGTGTAGTTTATGGAAGAACTTTACTTATATTTTTAATACCTTTTTGTTTGCAAAATGCTTTTCAGAGTTTCTTGATTGTAGCTGAAAAGCCAACCTTAGGATTAATTATTTCAATTATCTCAGGTGTTAGTAATATGATATTAGACTTCTTTTTTATATATGTATTAAAAATGGGAGTTTTTGGAGTAGCACTTGCAACTGGTATTAGTCAAGTATTTGGAGTAATTATTCCTGTAGTTTATTTTGCTACAAAAAGAAATCATGTTTTACAATTTACAAAAACTAGATTTGAATTAAAGCCTATAGTACAAGCTTTTACTAATGGTTCGTCAGAAATGTTAACAAATTTATCAACGTCTCTTGTTAGTATGCTATTTAATGCACAATTAATGAAATATGCTGGTTCAGATGGAGTGGTAGCTTTTGGAATAATTATGTATGTTGGTTATATATTTGCTGGAACTTATTTAGGTTACTCTTTAGGCTCAGCACCTATTGTAGGATATCACTATGGAGCAGGAAATACAGAAGAACTAAAAAGTTTGTTAAAGAAAAGTCTTATTTTAATAGCAGTAACTTCAGTAGTTATGACTGGAATTGCTGAACTATTATCAAAACTGCTTGCATCAATTTTTGTTAGTTATGATGATGGTTTGTTAAATATGACTACAAATGCAATAAGATTATTTTCTTTATCTTATTTAATTAGTGGATTTAATATGTTTGCATCGTCATTCTTTACTGCTTTGAATAATGGATTTGTTTCAGCTGCTATATCTTTTTTAAGAACTTTGGTATTTCAAGTTATAATGATTTATTTGCTTCCAGTAATTTGGGGCATTAATGGAATTTGGCTTGCAGTAGCTTTTGCAGAAATATTATCTTTATTTGTTAGTATTATATTTTTGTCAAAGAATAGGAAAAAATATCAATATGCTTAAGTCGAAACTTGAATAAAGTCCAATATAGATTATTTTTAAAATATACAGTATAATATTAATAGTTTAAAAGTGAAAGGAAAATGTCTTTATGTATTTAGAAAAAATTAATAACCCATAAGAAGTAAAAAAGTTAAATTTGGAAGAATTAGAAAAATTAGCAGAAGAAAATAAAGAAGACTGGCATTGGAGTATGCCTTTTGATGAAGAAACTGGAAAAGTAATAGCTAACTTTGAAAATGAAGAGGACTATGAAACTTTAACAGCAGATTATCTGTTAGAAAAAATGAAAAAAGATAAAACAGTAGTAGCAGTAACACCAGCCATGCCTGAAACTATTGGATTCAATATTGAAAAAAGAAAACAAGCAGGAAAGCAATTTGTAGATGTGGGAATTGCAGAGGAACAAGCAGTTGCATTAATTTCAGGAATTGCTAAAAATGGTGGTAAAGCAATACTTGGAACAAGCTCAACCTTTATACAAAGAACTTATGATCAAATATCACAAGATTTATGTATAAATAATAATCCAGCAACAATAGTTTTAAATTTCACATCATTTGCAGGATTAAACGATGTAACGCATTTAGGAATATTTACAATTTCAGCATTTTCTCATATTCCAAATTTAGTAATACTTGCACCAACAAATAAAGATGAATATTTGTCAATGCTTGATTGGTCTATCGAACAAAGTGAGCATCCAGTAATGATATTAATGCCAGGAAATGGAGTAATAAAGGATGGAAGAGTTGCTGACAAAGATTATAGTAATATAAATAAATATAAGATAGAAGAACAAGGTGAGAAAGTAGCAATTTTAGCAGTTCGGAGATTTTTACCAAATTGGAGAAGAAGTTTCAAAACAAGTAAAACAAAAATTAGGATTTACACCAACCTTAATAAATCCAAGAATTGAAGATATAAAAAACAATATATAATATTGTTTTTTGAAGATATCCCAAGTTTATTATATTTAGCTTATAAATATAACAAACTGTAAATTAATGATAAAAAATGAAATCATACTATACAAAAAGTATGGTTTCATTTTTTGCATAGAAAACAATCTTCATTATAAAACAATCAAAAATAATATACAAAAATTTAACCTTCATTTAATCTTTTTAATTTATATTAAAAAAAGATTAAGGAGGTATAGTTATGAAAAAAGAAATTTTAATGTTAATAATAGGGATACTAATAGGAGCAATAATAGCAACAGGTGTATTCCTAGTATTAAAAGGAAATGACAATAAACAAATGGACAGAATGGAAAGAGGAGAGCCACCAACATCTATGGATGGAAACATGCTTGAAAAAGGAGGGCAAATAAGAGACAGACAAAGTGACAACAAAGTCAATCAAGACAATTTAAACAGTACATCTTCAGATAGCTAAAAAATAATTAGCAAAAAGAGTATCTTATAAAAAAGCTATAGGGAGGAAGGAAAAGCAAATATGAAAAAAATTAGAAAAACTATATCAATAACAATTCTAATTATAATAATTTCAACAATTACATTTTTTATTGGAAAACAAATAGGATTAAACACAGAGGTTTCAGCAACTAATACAACAATTGAAGAAAAAGAAGTAAGCAAAAGAACAATAAATAAAACACTCACAGCAACTGGAGAAATAGGAACGGCGACAACAGAAAAGCTTACAATTGATACTACTAAATATTTTGAAATGATGTGTGTAGAAGATGATGATACAGTTAAAGAGGGAGAAAATCTTTTAAAATATTCTAATGGAACCTATTTAGTAGCACCATATGATTTAGTAGTATCAAGTTATTCAGCACCTAATACTGGAACAAAAGCAACTTCTAGTAATTATGTTGAAGTTAAAGGATTAAAGAATTTAACAACCACACTTACAATTAACGAAAATGAAATAGCAAATATAAGTTTAAATCAAGAAGTTGAAGTTACTTTAACTTCAGATACAAGTAAAAAATATGTAGGAAAAATAACTAAAATAGATGGAATAGGAACCTATTCATCAAGTGGTACAAATTTTGCTACAATAGTAAGTTTTGAAAACGACGGCACTGCTAAATTAGGTATGTCTGTTTCTTGTACTATAAATATCAAAGAATTAAGAGATGTTTTAACAGTACCAATTAATTCAGTACAAACAACAAATAACAAAAAATATGTAAGGCTAGTAGAAAATGGAGAAATAAAAGAAACCGAAATTCAAACAGGTCTTTCAAATGATGAATATGTTCAAGTCACATCAGGACTAGAAGAAGGTCAAATTGTTCAAGTAGTTACAACAACAAAGCAAAATACAGTGAGAAATAGTAATAAAAATAGTAACAAGGGTGGGTTTGAGATGAGAGATGAAGCTAATAGTAAGCAAAACTTCGATAAATCATCTATGCCACCTGATATGGGATATGGTGGAATGTCAAGTGGAGGAGAAATGCCTTCTATGAAAAATAATTAGAATTAATTTACTTAATAAGAAAGGAGAATGGAACTTGATAGAACTAAAAGATATTAATAAAAGCTTTCATCTTGGAGGAGAAACTATAAAAGCTTTAGACAATATTAATTTTAAAGTTAATAAAGGAGAGTTTGTTTCAATTATAGGACCATCAGGTTCAGGAAAATCTACCTTAATGAATATATTAGGTTTACTTGATGTTCCAGATTCAGGAACCTATAATTTAGATAGTATAAAAATAGATAAAGCATCTCAAAACCAATTATCAATAATTAGAAACAATAAAATAGGATTTATATTTCAAAATTTTAATTTACTTGGAAAACTTTCAGCAATTGAAAATATACAAATACCTTTAATATATAAAGGTTTGAAAAAGGATGAAGCTAAAAAAAGAGCTTATAAGCTTATGGAAAAAGTGGGATTAAAGGGAAGAGAGAAGCATCTACCAAATCAATTATCAGGAGGGCAACAACAAAGAGTTGCAATAGCAAGAGCAATTTCTTGTGAACCAGAAATAATACTTGCAGATGAACCTACAGGAGCTTTAGATTCTAAGACTAGCTTAGAAATTATGAAGGTATTAGAAGAACTAAATAATATGGAGCAAACAATAATACTTATAACACATGATATTAATGTAGCAAAAAAAGCAAAAAGAATTGTAAAAATATCTGATGGTAGACTATATGAGGAGGGAATTTATTAATGACTAAATTTATAAATATACTAATAGGTTCGTTAAAAAATATTGCAAATAATAAATTAAGATCTACTTTGACAATGCTTGGATTAATTATTGGTATTGCATCAGTTATAATTTTAGTAGGAATAGGAAATGGATCTACGAGTCAAGTTTCATCACAAGTTAAATCACTGGGAACAGATATTTTAACACTAAATATTAAATCTAGTGATACAAGTTTAGAATATAGCCAATTAGATGATATTTTAAACCTTAATAATATAGAAAAAGTTGCACCATATAAAACAGTTAGTAGTACAGTAAGTAGGGAAGCTACTACTTCAGAAAGAGCAAATATAATTGCTACAACAGACAACTATATGGAAGTAACAAAGCTTACAATAAGTTCAGGTAGATTATTATCTAGTATTGATTTAGAGAATAATAGTAAAGTTTGTTTATTAGGAAACGATATAGCAGAGTCTTTATTTAATTTAAGTAATCCAGTTGGTCAAGATATAAAAATAGATGGAGACAATTATAAGGTAATAGGTGTTTTGACTGCTATGGGAAGTAATATTGGAAGTAATATTGATGAGATGTTAATTATACCATATACAACTGCTAAATATTTAGGTAGTGATACAAGTGTAAATAATTTATACATTAAAGTTAAAGATGAAGCTTTAATTGATAAAACAACTACCATAATTGAAAATTATATAAAAAGCTCCTTAGGTATTACTACAGATTATTTTAGTGTATCATCTCAAGCTTCAATGCTAGATACTATGGAAAGTGTTAATAATACTTTATCTTTGTTGTTAGGTGGAATTGCAAGTATTTCGCTAATTGTAGGAGGAATAGGTGTTATGAATGTAATGTTAGTTTCTGTTACAGAACGAACAAAAGAAATAGGGATACGAAAAGCTTTGGGTGCTAAAAGAAAGGATATATTAGTACAATTTTTGATAGAAGCACTAGTACTTTGTATATGTGGTGGAATTATAGGAATTTTATGTGGTTTATTAATAGGCACTTTGTTGGGAAATATGGGTTATACTTTTTCTTCAAATACATCAATCCTTGTAATCTCATTTTTATCTAGTAGTATTATAGGAATAGTATTTGGAATATTTCCAGCAAATAAAGCATCAAAATTAAATCCAATAGATGCTTTGCATGCAGACTAAATAAAAAGAAGGTGAATATATATGTTTAAGAAAATAGAAATATTAATATTAGTTGTAATTTTAATTATTTCAATTATACTTCCCTTGCATAAGGTATATGCAGTAGACAGTTTTTTTGAGATTAAGCAAAAGGAAGTTTCAAAACAAGAAAATATTGAAATGATTATTAATTTAAACAAAATAGAATATGAAAAGTTTAAGTTTGTCTTAATAGCTGATACACAATTATTTGATGTAAATGCTAAGGAAGATATTGTGTTAAATAAAGATGATAATGAAATTTACATAGAAATTGACAAGACAGTAACAAATTTAAGTAAGATATCATTAACTTATAAAATTTCAGAAGATAAAAAGGTTGGAGATACTATAAGTTTTGTTGCTTGCATTACAAATTCAGATAAGGAAGATGAAAGTAAAACAGAGAAAGTTCAAGTTTCTATTATTGAGAACAAAAAAGAACAGGATAATACAGAGAATAAAGAAGATGAAACTCAAAAAGAACAAGATAATAAAGATAGTAATCAAGAAAAAAACGAGCAAGAGGAAAATAGTGCTTCAAAAGAACAAGATAAAAAACAAGAAAATATGCCTGTAGAAGATAATAAAAAAGATGAACCAAAACAAGAAGATACATCAATTTTAAATAATAAAGAAGAACTAAATAATAAGGATCAAGAAAAAAATGAAAATACGAAGAAACTTCAAACAGTTGAGAGCTCAGAAAAAATAACAAATAGTAAAAATCTTACATCAAAAGAAACTATACAAAGTGTAGAAACTAAAAGCTTAAATTCAAATCAACAAACAACTGAAACAATAAAATATAAAGGTTCTAACAATAATTATTTAAGTAATTTATATATAGATGGGTATGATTTAAATAAAGAATTTTGCAAAGATAATAATACTTATTTTGTAAATCTTACAAAAGGTACATCAACTGTTAATATTATTACTGAAAAAGAAGATAATACAGCAACAATATGTATTCATGGAAATGAGGATTTAAAAACAGGAACTAATAAGATAATAGTAAATATTACTGCTGAAAATGGTGCAGTTAGGACCTATAGAATTTATGCAATAATTGAATAAAAATATTTTACGAAATTAACCTTAGCAAAAGGAGAGATTAAAAGTGAAAAAGAATATAGATAAAAGAATAATTCTTATAGTTTTATTAGTTATTGTTCTTAGTATTATGCTTATAATTTATTTTACAAAAGAAGATGAAGCACAAATATTTAAAAATCAGATATCAAATATAGATAATAAAAACATGGATTTTAACAATAGTATAAATACATCTAATTCAAATAAAACAATACAAGCAACATCAGAAGTAATTTCTGGATTAACTGAAAATATTGAATTACATGCAACTTATTATTTATCAGAAATTTATGTGCAAGCTAATCAAGAAGTAAAAAAAGGAGAAAATCTTTTAAAATATACAAATGGAACTTATTTAATAGCTCCTTATGATTGTGTTATAACAAAGCTAAAGCTTCCTTCTGTTAATGGAATTTGTAATAATGAACATTATATTTCAGTTTCTTCTATTAATAATCTTGCTATAAAATTCAAAGTGGATGAAACCAAAATTAGTAATATCTATGTTGGCAAAAGTGCAAAAATTAAAATATCTGCATTAGATGATACAATTCTTGAAGGATATGTTACTAATATAAGTAGTACTGCTAGTAATGGAAACTTTACTGCTATTGTTAATTTCGAAAATAAGGGTAATATAAAAATTGGTATGACTGGAAGTGTCGAAATTTAAATAATCATGATTCTGGGGACGGAGGAAAAAATCATCACTCTCATATTTGTTATTATTGATGATTTTTTCCTCCGTCCCCAAAATCCTTTAAATATGTTATAATTGAAGAAGGTGATAATAATGAGAATTTTAATTGTTGAAGATGAGTTTAAAATAGCAGATGTAATAGCTAGTAGGTTAAAGAAGGAACAATTTATAGTTGATGTTTTTACTGATGGTGAACAGGGCTTAGATAATGCTTTAACTAATATCTATGATCTTATTATTTTAGATGTGATGTTACCTAAGGTAAATGGATTTGAAATACTAGAGAAAATTAGAAGAGAGAAAATAGAATCTAAAGTAATAATGCTAACTGCTAAAGCTATGTTGGAAGATAAATTGGCAGGCTTTGATTTTGGGGCAAATGATTATTTGACAAAGCCTTTCCATATTGATGAGTTAGTAGCAAGAGTTAATGCACAATTGAGAACTAATAATTCACAGTTTCAAAAAGATTATTTAGAAGCGGGAGATTTAAAGTTAAATATAAAAACAACTACTCTTTTTTGTAAAACAACAAAGGAATCGATTGAGGTTATGTGCAAAGAGTTTTTGCTATTGGAAATTTTAATAAATAATGCGAATCAAGTATTATCGAAAGAACAAATTTATGATAAGGTTTGGGGATTAGATAGTGAAGCAGAGTCAAATAATTTGGAGGCATATATTTCTTTTGTAAGAAAGAAGATAAAAATAATTGGTTCTAATGCTCAAATAAAAGCTTTACGAGGGTTAGGATATAAATTAGAGGTGTAAAGGTTGAAAAGTTCTTTTCTAACTATATTTGTGCCTTAAGAAGGAAGAAAATTAAAGGCGAAAAATTCTTTTTCAACAAAATTAGGACTTTTAAGAAGGAGATTAAGGTTGAATATTATCCAAAACATGGAAAATTATTCATACTAATTTGAGCTTTTAAGAAAGGAATGGTAATAAAGATGGATAAATTAGAGAAAAAGATTTTTTATGTTATATTCTCTATATTAACTATTTTTCTAATAAGTATATTATGTATTTTTAATTATCAATATTATTACCAAGAAAAGACTGATATTAAAAATAGTTTGATGAGATTAGATGATAGAAGATTTAAAGATGGTGCTTTTAAAATGCCAGATATAAAACGAGAGGAAAACACTGATAAAAAGGAAAATAATGATATTATAATAGATAAAGAAAAGT
Source organism: uncultured Clostridia bacterium (assembly GCA_948857205.1). Classification (GTDB taxonomy): domain Bacteria; phylum Bacillota; class Clostridia; order TANB77; family CAG-508; genus CAG-269. Next base: position 1,255 of record CAQPRV010000130.1, on the reverse strand, counting down.
CACCTATTTTTATGGATACAATAGCCTATTCTGTAATTTATGATGAGTTTAACAAAATAATAGAAGTTATTAATCATTCTCAAGAGGATATTTCAGAGGATGAAATAAAAGAGCTTGCAGAAAAGTTTTTAAGTAAAGATAATAAGAAAAATATTAATATAGGTAATTTATATATTGATGATTATTCTTATTCTTTTAAAGGTCATAATTTATTAACTATTGTAGATAATACTACAGTAAAAAATAATTTATTAAAAATACTTAAAAATTCTATTATTATATTTATATTTTTAGAAATAGTAATTATAATAGTTTCGTTTAAATTGACAAGTTGGATTATTAAACCTGTTATAGAAACTTTTAATAAACAAAAGCAATTTATAACAGATGCATCACATGAATTAAAAACTCCAATAGCAGTTGTAATGGCTAATGCAGAAGCTTTAGAAAATGAACCACAAGAGAAAAAGTGGTTAAATAATATTAAACTGGAAACTGAAAGGATGAATGCTTTAATATCAGATTTATTAGATTTAGCAAAATTGGAAAATGGAATAAGTAAGGAAAATTATGCCTTTAATAATTTGTCGAAAATAATAGAAACTTCTTTATTAACTTTTGAAAGCTTAATATATGAAAAAAAGATAAAATTCGATTATAATATTCAAGAAGATATAAATATGAGTTGTAATAGTAATCAAATGAAACAATTAGTTGCAATACTTATTGATAATGCAATAAATCATTCTAATATAAAGGATAGCGAAATAATTGTTAGTTTAATAAGAGAAAAAAATTCTATTGTCTTAAGGGTTACTAATAAAGGTGATGAAATTCCTAAGGATTTACAGGTTAAGATTTTTGAAAGATTTTATAGAGGTGATGTGTCAAGAAATAGGGATAGTAATAGGTATGGATTAGGTCTTGCAATTGCAAAAAATATTGTTATTAATCATAATGGCAAAATTTTTGTTAAATCAGAAAATGGATTTACTACTTTTTGTGTTAATTTTACAAGTTAATCTATAGTTTGTTTATTTAAAGAAGAATTTCAAGTTTTGACTTTTCGCAAGTGAAGGTTATTATTCGATATGATGTTAGAATAGATATATAGAGAATATTTTCGTTAGTTGAAACAATATAAATCCGTAAGGGTAAAATTTGTAATAAAAATGTAACGACATGAAGTTATGCAGGTTTCAAGAGATATATTGGTAAAAAGAATATAAAAATAAAAAAATACGACAAAAATACT
>CAQPRV010000129.1 GCA_948857205.1 uncultured Clostridia bacterium | reverse complement strand
TGTATATGGAACCGCTGTCTTCGGGTATAGTTGTGACTTTTGTTATAGAATTTGTTGACGTAACGAAAGGTAGCCGAGGAATTTATGAGAAATGGATAATAGTGTAGTTTTGCCTTGAACATCCCTCATTTTATATGATAATAATTTCTAAATATTTTCCAGTTGCATTCGAATTTTCATAAATATTTTAGATATTTTTCTTTCCTTTATTTAATTATCTACCATAAAAATCAAGATTTGTAAGTCTTAGGTAGCTTAGCTCAACAACAATTTACTGAATTGTAACCTTTTTATTTTTATATCAAACATTCGTTTATATGTCAATATTTTTTTACACAAAAACTAAAAGGATTCCTTACCAAAGAAATCCCTTTATATCATATTAAATAAAACAACAATTATAATTTTATCTGTTTAATTTTTTCAAACGTATTCAAATCATATAATGCAACTTGATTATGGGATAAAGTATAAAATTTATCACCAATATAAATTGCTCTATCAATATTATAAGTATCTCGTTTAATATCTCCAACTTTTTCAAAACCATTATCTAAATCAATTTTAAAAATAGCGAAACCATCTCTACGTTCTTTATCATAATAATTATACGAATTAACTGGGAAACCAATTAACTCTTTATCTTTGTTATAAAATAAAGCCTTATGATTATAAATAATTTCAGAATCAACATAAGCTTGACCAATACTTATATTAAACATCTCCCTTGGATTTTCTAAATCAGAGACATCGAACATAGACATTTTCATACTTCCCTTAGTAACTCCTCCATGTCCATTTGATTTAGTATTATAACCAATACCTATAATATGTGTTTCATCATATGGATGTAAGTAACTACTATATCCTGGAATTTTTAATTGTCCTTTAACAACTGGATTTTTTGGATTTGATAAATCTATTACAAATAGTGGATCTATTTGTTCAAAAGTCACAATATATCCTACTTTTCCAAGAAATCTAACAGAATATATCTTTTCACCTTTTGCTAAATCCTTTATAGTCCCAATTTCTTTTAAATTTTCATCTAATATAAATAATTGATTTGTTGTATTCTCATTGTCATAGGAGGTAGTAGCAATTCTTAATTTTCCATCATATTCATCCATTGAAAATTGATTATTCAAATATCCATCTATATTTGCTTTACACTGCAATTGAATTTGCGAATCTTTCATATTAAATTTATATATAATATTTTCTGATTTATCTGAAAGAAAACCACTTTTATAAATTTGTTGTGTAATATATAAATTTTCTTCACTTGCATAAATAGTATCACTTGCTCCAAAAAAAGTTTCAGTATTTACTTCTTTATTATCATAAATATTAAACCCTGCTACTATCATATAATTGTAGCTTTCAGTATCTTTAAAATATGCTATATCTGTACAAGGAATTGTCTTTTTTTCTTGTGTACTATTTGTATCTTTTACACATGGTAGAAGAATATCATCTTCCATTTTTGTATCATAACAAGGTGTTTTGTTACTAATAAAGTAAATATTATCTCCTATCCTTCTTGATTGTATATAATTGCCATCTAACCCTACTGTTCTAATTAATTTTATATTACTCTTATTAGAAATATCATATGTTAAGGCTTTAGCCATGCTACTAGAATAAATTATAGATGTATCTATTGTTTCTTCATAATTTCTTCTTTTCTTTTCTTCAAAAAAATCCTGACTATTTCCTAAAATTACTAGTCTATCTTCTTTTATATATAATTCTTTTGGATAAAATTTTTCATTTTTTTCTTCTATTTCTATTTTTGATAAAATTTCTAAGTTATCTGATTTTATTATATATACTTTTTGTTCTGAAATATAGTAAATATATTCACCATCTGTTTTTACAATATCTGCTTCATCTACATTTGATACTTGTACATTTGTCTTTGAAAAATTATCTGTTTTTGCCTCTTGTTTGGTTGTTCCTGAATTAATTGCTTCTGTAACTGCAACAAAATCCTCTGTAATTAATTTATTTGACTTATTTTGAGCTTTTTTTAAGACGTCTTTTAGTTCCTTTATATCTTTAAATCTAGGTAAATCATTTTTTACCTTTGATATTTTTGTTTCTGGTATTACCTTTGTTGAAGCTGGCTCATTTCCTTTGTTATAATAAATAAAACTAAAAGAAAACACCAAAATAAACATTGCAAAACCTACTACATATTTTGTATATCCGATATTCGTTTTTCTATTTTGTTGTATTTTTTCTAAAGTTCTATTTTTTAAAGCTTTTGTTACTTTAATTTTGTCAAGTTCACTTTTATATTTTTCTATATTCATCTTCAAAACCTCCTTCCAATTTTTCCTTTAACATTTCTCTTGCTCTAAATAACCAAGTTTTTATTGTTCCTTCTTTTTTCTTCATTAACTTAGCTATTTCTTTTACTTTGTAGCCTTCATAATATAATAAATAGATTACCGTTTTATAATTTAGAGGTAACTGGTTTACAATAGAAAATACTTCTTGTTTTTCTGTATTTTCAAAGGAAATATTTTCATCTAAGGAAACTATTTTTTGATTCCATGCAGATTTATTTATATTTTTTGTTAGATTAATAGTTACACGTATGAACCATGCCTTTTGATGTTCTTCACTTTTAAAATTTGGCTTTTTTTCGCTATATTTTATAAAAACATCTTGAAATATATCTTCTGCATTTTCTATTGTTTTACATCTTGTTAGTGCAATTCTATATACTATGTCTGCATATTTTTCTATTATTTCTTCTACATTTTCTTTTTTTTGCATATTTAATTTCATTCCTTCCTAAGGCACAAATCTGGTTGGAAAAAAATTATAATTATTTTTCAACCTTCCCCTCCTATTACTATTAATACAAAGTAAATTACCTTTTGGTTTCAAATTTTTTTATTTTTTTCATATTTTATTATATATTATTATTGCATTAAAAAATACATATAGCAATCTCTTAAAAAACAACAACTAAGAAAATCAAAGATTTTCATTAATTTGTTCTCACCCGATTTGAGTTTTTGACTGTAAGGAAAAAATCTCAAATGGCTAACGATTGCAGCTTATTTATATAATAGAAAAGTATAACTTTCCTATTATATAAATAAATTTAAGACTATTAATTAAAAATAAATTAAATATTTATTCCTAACTTAATAGTCTTATACTTATATTATCCTATTTTTCTTTTCCTCTTACTAATAATATTTGTAATTAAAATAAATAAAATTGAGAACACAATAATAATTGCCATATTAGTCAAGATTGGTTTCAAGGTCTCAAAATTAATTACTTCTAATCCTTTAATCAATTCATTATTACTTATATAATAATAAGATGGTAATACATGTGCAATTTTTAATACAGAATCAGGTAACATTTCCATTGGTACAAAAGCACCACATAAAAAACAAGAACCTAAAGCTATTACATTTACAATTCCATTTATTGCATTTTTATTATTTACTAAATTACCAATTAAAAATGCAATTGTTACTGCACAAATTGTAAAAATAAAAGAATTTACAATATAAATTAGTCCATGTAAAGTAAACATTACTTTTCCAATCAATATAAAACTTAAAATCGCATAAAAAATCCATAAACAACAGGCAAATAATAAATTAGATAATAAAAGCATTCTATTATACTTTTTATAATTTGTACTACTAATTAAGGTTCTCTTTGCAACTTTTTGTTCTTTAAAGCTTGAAAGTATTAAACAAATTACATATACACATCCTGCTAAAATACTATAATTTGCAAAATTATAGTAAAAGGTTGCTTTTTCTATATTCTCTGTATCCAGTTTAGATGTAATTTCTACCTTTGATTGTTTTGATAAAGTATCATTAATTTTATTTAATAATACTTCTTCTGAATCATAGTTTTTCTGATAGGTATTTGCAACTTTTATATATCTTTCTAGCATCATTTCTGCAAGACTTGCTTGATAATCTCCTGTACTTTCTATTTTTATTTCAGGATTTTTACCTTCTAAAAACTCTTTTCGATAATCTTGTGGTATATAAATAATATAATTTACTTCTCTATAAAATAAAGCATCCTTAATAGCTTCTTCTGTTTGCTCAACTTCTTTTGTATTACTATTTTGTTTTATATATTCTATAAGATTTTTAGTAATTCCTTCTTCTTCATCTTCATTAATAATTAATACATCAGGTTTACTAGCAATAAAATTCATATTTGTTTCACTTGTTTGCATATTAAAGGCACTAAACAAAATTAACATTACTGAATATAATAAAATTGGCACTTTACATTTATTTAATACTTTTAAAAAGGTTTTAAATACTGTCATATTTTTGCCTCCTTATACTATAAAATGAAATTCCTATCATAATAACTGCAAAAACTATTAAGCTTACTATATTAAAGAAATACCTATCTAAAGTATCATAATAATATAAAGAATAAAATCCATCTGTTATCATACTAGCAGGATTTATTTTATTAATAATTGGAAGATTTTTATCTACAATATATTTCATAGTAATACCCATCATTCCTGATAGGAAACATCCTAACATTGTTACAGAAACTACTATACCTGTTTTTATATTTTCATTTGTTTTAAATATAGTTCCAATTGCTAATCCCATTGATAGTCCTGCAAAACTTCCAGATATCGCTAATAAAATAATTAATGGTAAATTATTTCCAAAGTCAACTTTTAAAATAAAAATAGTAAATAAAAATAAAAGCAATAGACATATTAATTGAGTGATATATGAAGCTAGTACACTACTTAAAATCACCTTTACTTTAGGTATTGGAGCCACAGACACTCTTTTTCCATTATTACTCATATTTGCTAAATTTTGATTTATTGCTACCATACCAAGTATTCCACCATATAAACATGCCATTGCAATTAAAGTATAAAATTCTATCATTGTATAGCTTAAATTATTACTTGATATATTATTTATTTTTGTGTCCTGATTTTCTGCAAGATCTACAAGATTTTTATATATCTTTTCATAATCTATATTATAATTTCCTGACATTATTTCTTTTTTGATTTCGTCTTCTGCAAGATTTCCAACTATATTACTTGTTCCTATTATTTCTTCAGTAACATATTTTAATATAGTTTGATTAATTCCACTTTCTTTAAATACTACTTTTGGTTCATCTTCTTTTAATATTATAAATCCATCTATTTCGTCCTCTTCTAATAGCTTTTTTGCTTCTTCTTCTGTAGTATATTTTGTATTAAATAATCTATCTTCATTATTTTCATCACTAAGTGTTTTAAAGGCTTCTTTAAATATTTCGTTTTCTTTAAAGTCTTGATTTTCTATTATTGCTATATTTATAATTTCTAACTTTTCGCTATTTTCGATATTTGAAAAGGCCATTTTAAAAAATGTTCCTAATATTATTGGAAAGGCAAAGGTCCAAAATATTAATATTCTATTTCTAGAGAGAGTTTTAAAGGCATATTTAAAATTATGTATAAACATTAGTCTCTAAGTTCCTTTCCTGTTAATTCTAAAAATACATCATTTAGTGTTGGTCTTTCTGAATATATTTTGTTATAGTTTATGTTCTCTCTCTTTAAATACTCTATTAGTTCTACTAAGTTGTTTTTGCCTTTATTATATGTAATAAGTAAAAGGTTTCCATCATAGGTTACTTCATCTACTTCTTTTATTTCTCTTAATTTCTCTAAATATTTATTATCTAATTTATTTACTTCTACTGTAACTTTTTCTTCTATTTTTGCTAATTCTTTTAGTTCATCTGTTGTTCCACTAGCAAGTATTTTACCTTTGTCTAGTATTATTACTCTATCACAAATTATTTCAACTTCTTCCATATAATGTGTTGTATATACTATTGTTGCTCCTTTATCTCTTAATTTTTTTATTCCATCTAATATGTTGTTTCTACTTTGCGGATCAACTGCAACTGTTGGTTCATCTAAAAATATTAATTTCGGTTTATGTGCAATTCCACATGCTATGTTTAGTCTTCTAAGTAATCCACCAGATAATTGTTTTGGATAGAATTTTCTAAACTCTCCTAATCCAACTAGTTCTATTGCATCTTCTATATATTCTTTTCTTTTATTTTTATCCTTTATGTATAATCCACAAAAATAATCTATATTTTCATATACTGTTAACTCTTCAAATACTGCAACATCTTGAAATATTACTCCTATTTTTGCTTTTATGTCATATGCATCTGGTTTCATGGTTTTTTCAAAAATTTTTATTTCCCCTTTACTGAATTTTAATAAAGATAATATACAATTTATTGTTGTTGATTTTCCACTTCCATTTGGTCCGAAGTAATCCTAAGATTTCTCCTTCTTGTACTTCAAAAGATAAATCATCTATTGCTTTTAATTCTTTATATTGCTTAGTTAGATTTTTTACCTCAATAATTTTATTCACTTTCCTTTTCCCCCTTTATTTGTTTAAACCCTTTTAACATATCTGATACTGTTTCTCCTAGTAATTTGTCTATTTCTTCGTTCGAAATATTTATCATTTTTGTAGCATAATCTTAGCCATTGTACTACTCTTTATGATTTTTGTCTATGTTTTTTATGTTTTCTTTTTATTAATTAAATATAAAAAATACGAATTCATTATTAAAATTCGTATTTTTTATTCTTAATCTTTAATTCCAAATATTAATTTAACAAATCCTCTTAAGAATTTAGGAACTTTTCTTACTACTACTGTCATATGTATCCCTCCTTTTCGTTAACATGCAAGCCACATAAATCCTACACAAACTACTGTTATACCGATTAAAAATAACCATCCAGTTATGGGAAGTAATAAAACTAATAATATTCCTAATCCTAACCCAATTAAACATACTGCTAAGGTCTTTTTTAATAGATGTATCATTTTTCTACCTCCCATTCTTTTTTGTATATTATATTATTTTTTTATTTTATTTGTTCCTCTTTATGTTAAATTTTATATTTAAATTTTAAGCAATTGCTTTAATTTTCAAGTATCTACTTACAAAAAATCGAAACTCGAATTTAATTAACTTGACTAAATTAATTTATTTTATATAATATATATAATAGGATGTGATTTAAATGAATAAAACAAAGGCTATAGAGTTAGTAAAATTATTAAAACAAACTTATCCAGAAGCAACCTGTAGTTTAGATTTTAAAACACCCTTTCAGTTAGTAATAGCAGTAATGTTATCAGCACAATGTACAGATGAAAGGGTAAATAAAACAACACCAACGCTTTTTAAAAGATGTAACACAATACAGGACTTTGCAGAAATAGATATTAAAGAACTAGAAGAAATAATACATCCATGTGGATTTTACAAAAATAAAGCAAAAAATATAAAACTATGTGCACAACAAGTATTAGAAAAATTTCATGGCACTGTTCCACAAACAATGGAAGAATTAACTACTCTTGCAGGAATAGGCAGAAAAAGTGCAAATGTTATAATGCTAGAAGTATTTGGTAATCCCCAAGGAATTGCTGTAGATACTCATGCTAAAAGAATTTCAAACTTAATTGGACTTTCTTCTAAAAAAGAACCTGAAAAAATTGAACAAGATTTACTTAAAATTTTTCCTAAAGAATACTTAAAAGATATTAATCATTTATTTGTTTGGCATGGCAGAAATACTTGTGTAGCAAGAAAACCTAAATGTGACTCTTGTTCTATAAAACACCTTTGTTCATATTACTCTAAAAAATAAATATTTATATTTATGACAATTTATTTCAAAAATTGTCATTTTTATTGTATAAATGTTAATTTACTAGAACATATTATTATTAAAATGAGGTGATTATTTTGACAAATATAAATTGTTCTTTAAATTGTATTCATCAAAAAGATGGAAAATGTTCCTATACTTCTGTAAATCCTACAAGTGTGTCCTCTACTGAATGTGCATATTTTAAAGCCAAAAAAACTTAAAACATATTAATAAAAAACTTTTATTAAATAAATTGACAAATTTATCCTAAAGATATATATTTTGTTATATAAATATTTTTAGGGAGGTTTTAAAATGTTAAAAAACAAATTTAAAGTTATTGCACTTTTATCAGTAATTTTGATATCATTTTTAGTTCCAATTTCAAAAGCTGAAAATGAAACTCAACCAATTAATGAAGATCCAGAGGCAAATTATCAAAATCAGCAACAAAACGCTACAAATACTCGGAACTACTACACCAGAAGCAAATACAACAGAATCAAATACTACTAATGAGGAAAATACAGACAATAATACTCCTTCTACTAATGATGAAGATAATAATTTCAAAAAAGGTGATGTTTATTTATCAGGAAAAGATATAATAGTTGATTATATCGTAGATGGAAATTTATTTATATGTGCAGATTCTGTTACAATTAAATCTCAAATAGGAGGAGATGCATTTATAATAGCAAATACTATAACAATTGATGAACAAGGTTCAATATATAGTAACTTATTTGCAATATCACAAAACTTAAATATAAAAGGTGTTGTATATGATGTATATGGTCTAACAAAAACATCAAACATTTCTGGTTATATATATAGAGACTTAAAATTAAGTTGCTCAGATTTAACACTTTCAGGAACTGTTTCAAGAAATGCTTTTATAAATTGTAATTCAATGAATTTCACTAGCCCTAACTCAAATAATACTGAAGAAGAAAATAATGATGAAGATTCAGTTACATCAACTGGAAAAATTAATGGAAATTTATACTACAGTTCTCCTAAAGAAACTACTATTCAGGAAGGAATAGTACTTGGTGAAACAAAATATACAAAAATGTCTGCAATTAATAACACATCATTTAACATTTCTAATTTAATTATAACAATTATAACTGCCATAATTACAACAATAATAATTTGGTTATTATGTATCTTTTTAACACCTAAGTTTATAAATAAATCTAAAGAATTAGTAAATAAGAAAATACTACCAGTACTAGGATTTGGTATAGCAACACCTATTGCATTAATCATTGCATCTATAATTTTAATAATGCTAAACATTACATCATTTATAGGATTAATTGCAATTCTTGTATTAATACTAATATGTAGTATTAGTACATCAATATCAATAATCATTATTAGTTATATTATTTGTGAAAAATTAAAATTTGAAACTAAAGTTAAACAACTTGGTATTATAGTTGCAATTTCTCTAGTTTTATCACTTCTTAAATTAATACCATTTGTTGGATCATTAATAGGTTTTGTAATTTCCATATTAGGATTAGGATTAATTTCTTATAATATTTTATTTAGAGACCAAAACAAACTTAATGATAAATAAAAATCCTAAAGGAGAAAATCTCAAATTGCTAGCAATTATAGCTTTTATATAATAGAAAAGTATATTTCCTATTATATAAAAAGTCTTATTATTTTTAAATTATATTAATAAAAAACATTGAAAATACATAATGTAAATTCAATGTTTTTTATTATTTTACAATTACTTTTTTAATTCATCTATAATTATTTTATAATCTTTAGCGAGCAAAATAGCTGTACCAGAAACAAGAATATTAGAACCTGCATTTTTTATACTAGGAGCTGTTTTTAAATTAATTCCTCCATCTGCCTCGATATCTATATCTAAATTTTTTTCAGTAACATATTTAGTTAAAGTTTCAATTTTATCTATCATACTAGAAATTAAAGTTTGTCCACCTTTTCCTGGTTCTACAGTCATTACTAAACACATATGTACATATGGTAAAAATTGATAAATTTCTTCTATCTTGGTATCTGGTTTCACAGAAATACCTACTTTACAATTATTCTCTTTAAGGAATTTTATTATTTCAAAAACTTCTTCATTATTTTTACAAGCTTCATAATGAAAGGTTATTATATTTGGTTCAACTGCTAAAAAATCTTCTATAGCTGGTTTTATATCTGAAACCATTAAATGAACATCCAAGGGTAAATTTGATATTCTTTTTATATAAGATGCATATTCTAACATTTTATTATATGTATCTTTTTCTACAAATTTTCCATCCATTACATCAATATGAAAATAATCTGTTTTTGATTTTTCTAATTCTAAAAAGGTCTTTGCTTCTTCACCTTTTTTAACTGAAAGAATTGATGTTGAAATCTCTACCATTTTTTATGTTCCTCCTTATTTTTTAAAATTTCATATATTTTACAAAAACTTTTATATCTTGACTCATCTATTTTTCCATCTTTTATAGCTTCTTTTATTCCACACTTTTCCTCTTTTATATGTGTACAACCTACAAATTCACAATTTTCTATTTCCTTTTTAAATTCTCTAAAATATTTTGCTAAACATCTACTTTCTATTTCTGAAATATCAAAGGTTGAAAAACCTGGAGTATCAGCTATATATGAATTTTCGTCTATTTTGTATAGTTTTATTGAAGTTGTTGTATTCTTTCCTTTTTTATTTTTTTTGCTAATCTCTCCTTCTTGTGTAATATCTGCATTAAATATCCCATTTATTAAAGTTGATTTTCCTACACCTGAATTTCCTGAAAAAGCATTTATATTATTTTTTAATATTTTCTTTACATCCTTTATTCCCTTTTTTTCCTTTGCTTGTGTTTCTAATACTTTATAACCTATCTTTTCATATATTTTTTTAATAGCTTTAAATTGTTCTTCTATATCTAAGTCAGTTTTATTTAGTATTATTGTTGCTTTTATATCTAGCAACTCTGCAAAGGCTAATTGCTTATCTAACATTAATAAATCTGGCTTAGGATCTTTACTTGAGACAACATAAACTATTTGTGTAATATTTGCAAGTTTAGGTCTTTTTATATAAATTTCTCTTGTTTCTATTTTATCTATTATAGCTTTTCTATTTTTTTTATCAATTATATCAATTTCTACTTTATCACCAACAGTTGGTATTATTTCATCTTTTTTAAATTTTCCTCTAGCAATTGCTTCGTAGATTTCTCCATCCTTTGCTTCTATATAATATAAATTAGAAATATTTTCTATTATTAATCCTTGCATTTTTCCTCCATTTTTTAAAAGGAATAGAAGTAATCCTATTCCTTTTTATAAGGTAAGTTTTTTAGTTACTTATTAAAATTATTCAGCTATATAGGTAGTCATGTTGCTATAGTTTATTTGTCCTTGATTTTTTAATACATCATCTATATATACCTTTATTTCTTTTGTCCCTGTTCCTTTAGTTGTTCCTGCAGATATATTTGTCTCTGATGCTTTAACTGTCTGATTATATATTGTGTCATTCCCTACTACTACTTTTAGTTTTACATTTTTTTCTCTTTTTGTTGTGTTTGTTGTATTTGTTGTATTTGTTGTATTTCCTGTTGTATTATTTTTTGCAGTATTTGTAGTAGTTATTGTTTCATATATATCTCCTTTTAGTAAGGATTTTACATTTACTGATACTGCTACTGATTTCATCTCTGCTATTTTGTTTACTGTTATTGTTACTGATGTTCCTTCATCAACTACTTTTCCAGTTTCTAGGCTTTGTTTTAAAACTGTTCCATTATCTTTTGTTGTGTCTTCTTCATAGGAAAGGTTAACTTTTAATCCTAAATCTTCTATTGTTTTTTTAGCATTAGCTTCTGTTTGACCAATTACACTTATCATTGTTACTTGTTTTATTCCTGTTCCTATACTTACATGAATTTTTACTGTATCTCCTGCAAATATGTCTGAATTTGCTTCAGTTTCTTGACTTATTACATATCCTTCTTCTACTTTTTTACTAGTTTCTTCTACTATTTCTACTTTTAGTTTAGCATCTTCTAAGGCTTTAATTGCTTCATCTTTTTCCATTCCTACTACTTTTGGTACAGTAGTCTTTTCTTGCCCTTTACTTATTACAACTTTTACAGTGCTTCCTTGTTTTACTTTATTATAATTTTCGATATAAGATGGATCTTGTGATATTATATATCCTTCTGGTACATCTTTGTTATATTCCTCTTTGTCTACTTCATATTTTAATTTTGCATTTTCTATTTCTTGTTTTGCTTCTTCTTTTGATATTCCTACTACATTTGGCATAGCTACTTCTGGTGGATTTGTTACATGTAATATTATCATTGTTCCACTTAAACTTAATGCAAATAAGATTATTAAACCAATAATTGTACTTGCTATTTTGTGTCTTTTTATAAAATTTTTGAAACCTCTTTGTTCTTCGTAATTATCATATTCTTCCTCATCTTTGTACCTTGTTGTATCTATTACTTGCGTTCTTGCTGTTGGATCATATTCTTCTTCAACAAAGTCTCCATCTGGATTTTTTAAGGCTTTTTTTAAGTCAATTAACATGTCAGTTGCTGTTTGATATCTTAAGCTACTTTCTTTTTGTAAGGCTTTCATTATTATTTGATTAACTGCACTTGGTACATTTGGATTTATTTCAATTGGTTCTTCTGGGTCTTCTTGCATATGTTTTAAAGCTACAGATACTGGTGTATCTGCATCAAATGGCACTTTACCTGTTATCATTTCATACATTACTACACCTAAAGAATATATATCTGATTTTGCATCTGTAAAGCCTCCTCTTGCATGCTCTGGTGAAAAGTAATGTACTGATCCTATTGTTTTTCCAAAGGCTGTAATTGTAGAATTTGATACCGCTTTAGCTATTCCAAAATCTGTTACTTTTGCTACTCCATCTTCTGTAATTATAATATTATGTGGTTTTATATCTCTATGTATTATATTGTTTTTGTGTGCTCTTTCTAGTGCTGATGCAATTTGTATTGCTACATTTATTGACCATTTCCAAGGTAAAGGTCCTTCTTCTTCTATTATTATTTCTTTTAAGGTTTTTCCTTGTATTAATTCCATTACTATATAATATAGGTTTTCATCTACACCAACATCATAAATTGATACTATGTTTGCATGTGTTAGTCTCGCTGCTGATTGTGCTTCTCCTTCAAATCTTTTTATAAATTCTTCATCTGTTGTAAATTCGTCTCTTAATATTTTTATTGCTACATTTCTTTTTAGTACTTTGTCTATTGCTTTATATACTGTAGCCATACCTCCATTGCCTATATTTTTTATAATCTCATATCTATTTCCTAATATCTTACCTTCTAAATTCATATTTCTCTCCCCTTAATATGTGTTTATATGTAGGTTGTTATATGTTTTTGATGACTATTACTGTTATATTGTCATATCCTCCATTATTATTTGCTATTTCTACTAGTTGCTTTGTCGCTAATTCTATATTTTTCTTTGATAATTCATACATTTCTCTTTGAGATACTAAATTTGATAATCCATCTGAACACATTATTAGTATGTCATCTTTTAAAAATCCTTTTACCATGACGTCAGGTTCAACAAAGGCATTGCATCCGTAGTGCTTTAATTAACATATTTTTTTGCGGATGGTGCAAGGCTTCTTCTTTTGTTATTGTTCCATCTTTTACTAATTTTTGTACATAACTATGGTCTTGTGTTAGTTTTCTCATGAATTCTTTTCTTATTCTATATATTCTACTATCTCCTATATGTCCAATAAATGCCTTATTATTATATATTAAACATATTTCTAATGTAGTACCCATTTTTTCTAATTCTTTATTTTCTTGTGATTTTTCATATACTACCATGTTTGCATATTCCATACTACTTCCTATTAATTGAATTATGCTTTCTTTGTCTTTTGATATTTGTTTGAAATTGTTTTCTATGTAGTTTTTAGCTGATTGTATTGCTAACTTACTGGCTATTTCTCCTCCATTATAGCCTCCCATTCCATCTGCTAACATGTATAATTGTATTTCGTCTATTGAGTTCGATATTGAATAATAGTCTTCATTTTTTTCTCTTACTTTTCCTACATCCGTTTTAGCATATGCTTTTATCATTTTTTCACCTCTCTTTTCTTTAAAATTTTATCTATTTCTTCTATTTTTTATCCTTTTATTTACTTTGTTATTTATATCATAATTTTTGCTTTTTGGCAAGAAATCTATTATAATCGTTTAACTTTTTAAAAATATACTTTAAAGTTTTAGACTTTTTGTAAGTAAAGGTTATAATTTAGTAATTAGCTATTGACCTATGTTACCTTAGTACTACAAATCTTGATTTTTTAGTGGGAATTTATTTTATATAAAGGAAGAAAATATCTAAAATATTTATGAAATTTCGAATGCAACTGGAAAATATTTAGAAATTATTATCATATAAAATGAGGGATGTTCAAGGCAAAACTAC
>CAQPRV010000128.1 GCA_948857205.1 uncultured Clostridia bacterium | reverse complement strand
TTTTTCTTCTTGTTCTGTTTTATTATTTTTTTGTATTTCTTCTTTATTTTGCTCTTTATCTTCCTCTTTTTTATCTATTTGTTCTTCATCTTTATTGTTTTCTTGCTTAACTGTTTTTTCTTGTTCTAAGTTTATTTTTTTTGTGTCATCTTTTATGTTTATTATTGGTATATTTGCATACAAGGCTGGTGCTCCACTTGTTCCATCTTCGTTTTCTCTATTTGTTAGTCTTACATCTATTTCCTTTTCGTCTACATCTATATACTTTTTTATTACTTCTATTATTTCTTGTTTCATTAGTTCTAAAAAGTCTGCAGATACGTTGGCTCTATCTTGCATTAGTACTAGATGTAATCTTTCCTTTGCAGCATCTTTTGAATTTGTTGTTTCTTCTTTCTCTGCTTTATTTAATTTTTTAAAAAATCTCATTATGCTTTCAAACATTTTCTTTTTACCCCCATTTTGTTATTGTTTTTTGAATAGGTTCTTTATTATTGCAAAAAATCTGCTTTCTTTTCCTGGTATGGTAACTTCTATTTTTTCTCCTAGTACTCTTTTCGCAATTTCAAGGTACGCTTTTCCTGATGGTGCTTTTCTGTTTTGTATTACTGGCTCTCCTTTATTTGTTTGTGTTATTATGTATTCATCATCTGGTACTACACCTATTAGTTCTATTGATAATAAATCTACTATGTCATCTACATCCATCATTTCGCCTTTTTTTACCATGTTAGGTCTTATTCTGTTTATTATTAGTTCTGGATTTTTTATTTCTGAT
Organism: uncultured Clostridia bacterium; assembly: GCA_948857205.1. Taxonomy (GTDB): domain Bacteria; phylum Bacillota; class Clostridia; order TANB77; family CAG-508; genus CAG-269. The sequence continues at coordinate 5,913 of CAQPRV010000128.1, read as the reverse complement.
GCTTCTAATAATCCTATTATTCTGTCTGCATCTCTTATTGCTGAAATTTCTGCTGTTGTTACTACTATTGCTCTATTGGCTCCTGCTATTGCATTTTTAAAACCTTGCTCTATTCCCGCTGGACAGTCTATTAGGATATAGTTAAATTCTTCTTTTAACTTTTCTATTAGATTTTTCATTTGTTCTTCGTTTACAGCACTTTTGTCTCTTGTTTGTGCTGCTGGTAATAGGTATAATTCTTTGAATCTTTTGTCTTTTATTAGTGCTTGTCTTAATTTGCATTTTTCTTCTACTACGTCTACTATGTCATACACTATTCTATTTTCTAATCCCATAACAACGTCTAGGTTTCTAAGCCCTATGTCTGTGTCTATTAACACTACTTTTTTTCCCTCTAAGGCTAAACTTGAACCTAAATTTGCTGTTGTTGTTGTTTTTCCTACTCCACCTTTTCCTGATGTTATTACTATTACTTCTCCCATCTTTTTCCTCCTTAGGATCTAAAAAACACTTATTTTTAACATTTATATGATATAACGAAAATGCTAAAAAGTCAATCTGTTTATAGCTTCAAGTTTCGACTTTTTGTAATATTGTCTTTTCTTTCTATATCAATTTTTTCAAAAAACATATTTAATGGTCTAGTCCATAACATAGAATCATCTCTATGATATAATGGTCTATATACCACCATTGTTTGTTTTGTTTCTGATTAAATTTTTTTTGGTTTTTAGTGCTATTGTTTTTATAATTAAGTTGACATTATTATGATAAATTTTTTTAAATAAAAAAATTTATTTGAATATTTTATAATTAATACCTTTGTTATAACAGTAAATTAATAAGGTGTATAAATAAGAAATTTTTGGAAATACTATTATAAATACATATTTTAAGGAGGCACATATGAAAGATAGTAATTTAAAAAACATTATAGTTCTAAAAAACTTACCTTCAAATATAGTTGAAGAAGCCTTTGTAATATTAAAATCAAATAAAAATGCCAGAAAATTACAAAGAATAGAGAATAATAAAAAAACTCAGACCTCAGAAAAACCACAAAAAAGCAAAGACTATGTATTAAAAGAAGCAGAAATGATAATTGAAAATTATTTATCTATAATAGAAAATAATAAGAAGAAAGAAAATAAAAGTTTACTAAGTAAAAAATATAAAAGATTAAAAAAATATGCTTGTTTATCAAGTTTTATAATATTTATTCAGGCTCTAATGCTTTTAATTAAATAATAATTTATTTTGGGCAAAGAAATAAAAATAATATATTAGTTTATTATTTTTATTTCTTTGCCTAATCATAAAACACTTCTTACCAACATATAGTTAAAAAGAAACTAAGGAAGAGGTGTTTTATGGAAAGAACAATTAGCGTAGAAGAAAAAATAAGAAGAGCAGAAGAACTCTACGAAAGAAGAAAACAAGGTACAAGTAGACCTGTTGCTACTGTAAATATTAGTGATAAAAAAGATGTAACTTTATTTAAAAAAATGGTAATACAAATCATTATATGTATAGCAATTTACCTAATATTTTATGTAATAACAAATAACAAATATCCATTTTCAGAAGACTTTACAAATAAAGCGAAAGAATTATTATCTTATGATACAAACTTTGCAGAAATCTACCAAAATATAAAAACTTCAATAGAAAGCTGGGCTAACAATAATAATAGCAACAACAATAGTAATAATAACAACATTAATAATGAGCAACAAGAAATCACACCACCAGAAGAGTCAATAGGAGGTGCAGATGAAACAACTACTTCAGAAAATAAAGAACAAAATAATACAGAAAACTTTGCACTTGCAGTACAAGATAATAAAACAGAAGAAAACAAAAATCTAACTCAAGAAGAACAAGATATAATTAATATAAAAAATACTACTACTTTTATAAAGCCAATTGAAGGAATTATAAGTTCTAAATTTGGTCAAAGGGAAAATGCAACAGGAAAAGTCCCTAAAAATCATACTGGTACAGATATTGCAGCAAATCTAGGGACAAAAATTAAAGCATCCACAGAAGGAGAAGTAGTACTAGCTTCTGAAGAAGGAGATTATGGCAAACATTTAAAAATTCAGGTTGGAGATGTAAGCATAATATATGCACATTGTAATAATCTATATGTAAAACAAGGAGATAAAATTGTACAAGGTCAAGAAATTGCAGAAGTAGGGTCAACTGGAAATTCAACTCGGTCCTCATTTACATTTTGAAATTAGAATATCTGAAAGAATTATTGATCCTCAAAAAATTTTAGAATTGTAAGGTGAAGATTATGAAATTTAGAGTTGATTTTAAAATTTTTCTATTTATCTTGTTGTTTTTCATAACAAGACAAATAGAAACCTATGCTACTATTATGTTATTAGCTATAATACATGAATTAGGACATTTATTAGCTGGGTTGATATTGAAAATGAAACCTGAAAAAATAGAGATTATGCCATATGGTTTAAGTATCTCTTTTAAATTAAACTTAGAAGACTACAACAAAAAAATAAATTCTGGAAATATTATTGAATTTAAGAAAATATTTGTTGCCTTAGCTGGTCCATTAACTAATTTAATAATTATATTAATACTTTTAAATTTTAGGTCAACAAGTTTTGCACTACCAGTATTAGTATATTCAAATATTTTACTTATTTTGTTTAACTTATTACCTATGTACCCTCTAGATGGTGGAAGAATACTAAAAAGTATTTTACATATTATATATGGAAAAAAGAAATCTGAAAGATATATTAATAATATATCTTTTATTACAGTTATTCTGCTTACCTTAATTAGTAGTATATTAGTTTATACTACACAAAATTTTGCTTTATTTTTAATAATATTATTTTTATGGTGTTTATATATAAAACAAGATTTAATTTATAGAAGACGAAGCAAAATCTATGAATTAATAGATAAAACTATTGAAAATAACTAAAATAAATAGTACACTATACGAAAGATAAAGGAGAATTCAAATGACAAACAAGGTAATAAAATCAAATAATGGTATTACTTTAGTTACATTAACAATAACAGTAGTAATTTTGTTAATCGTAACTAACATAATTATTTATAATGTACAGGATAACTTAGGTATAGAAAAATTAAGAAATATGCAGAAGGATATCGAAGAATTGACAGATAAAATTTCTATTTATTATGCTCAATATGGAAAAATACCTGCAAAAATTCGATATACAAAGCTTGATGAAATAAAAGCTTCTGGAATTATAAGTGAAGAAATAGATAATGGGAATTTTTATATAATAGATTTATCAGCAATAGATAATTTAACTTTGACCTATGGTGAAGATTATGAAAAACTCGATCAGGATTCAAATCAAATAGATAATCTAAATGATCTTTATATAATAAATGAAAACAGTCATAATATTTTTTATGTAAAAGGAATCTATGTAAAAGATACAAAATATTACACAAACTATACAGAGAAAGATATTAAAAGTGTAGATTTAAGATATGTAGAAAATATAAAAATACCTGAAGGATATAAATATGTGGAAGGTACAAAAGAAAATGGAATTATTATAAAAGATTCAATAGAAAAAAAATATAAATGGATAGTTGAAAATAAAGATATAACCACAATTCCATCAGAAATTAATGTAGAAAATCCAGAAGAATTTATAAAAAGTGTAAATTTATATAGAGGATATTATAAAAGTATTGAGGAAGAAGATAACACTGTTATTTATTTAACAATACAAAATGATTGGTCTGAAAAATATGATATACAAGCTCAATATAAAGATAAAGAAGGAAATATAGCTACTATACCACAAGGTTTTAAAGTTTGTAAAACAAACGGAAAAAATTTAATTTCAGATGGACTTGTTATACAAGATGATCAATTTAATACTTATGTATGGATACCAGTTCCTAAAAATATCTATGGTGATGAGAATTATATAACTGGTAATAATGGAAATAAGGTAACCATAGATACAGATTATAGTGGTATTTATAATATATTAAAGGAATATTCAAAAGAATATAACAAGGAAAACTATTTAGATAAATGGTATGCCAAAGATGGAGATATTGTTGTAACAGAAGATACTGAAAATCTAACTTCCTATCAAAAAAGTTTAACTAATGGATGTGGTTTAAGTTTTGATGAATATATAAGTTTGAGAAATACAATGCTTAAAAGCATTTATAATAATGGTGGTTTTTGGATTAGTCAATTTGAAATAGGTACAACTTCACATGAAGTTAGTATTGTTAATAAATCAGTTACAAGTCAAAAAGATATGTATGTTTATAATAACCTTACCTGTGCTCAAGCACAAAATTTAGTTCAAAAAATTAAACCAGAACATTGTAATAGTAGTTTATTATTTGGAATTCAATGGAATTTGGTTTGCAAATTTATAGAAGATAACTCTAATAAGACAAATAGCCAATTAATTGAAGACTCATCAAGTTTTGGAAACTATAAAGCTTCTTCCTTTATTGTAAATAATGCCAAGTTTTCAGAGGATAATGGTTTGAATTATGAAAATATAAATAATTCCTTTGAAAAAACTAGTAATTCACCTATTTTATTTACTACAGGTTCAAGCGATAAAAATTGTATTTTGAATATTTTTGATTTTGCTGGAAATGTAGAAGAATTTACCTTATGTCAGTGTATTGATACAAATTCTAAGGTTTGTACTAGAGGTGGTAGCTATTTAGATTCATATAATTCTATTAGTTCTTATAATTCTGTTTCTCTTGATTATGCTTTATATAATGTGGGTTTTAGGTTTTCAATTTATTAATTTTATGTGTTAGAGGCAAAGTTAGTAGTAGGAGATATTGTAATAAGTATAGATAGTGAATTTGTTGAAAATGAGAATGAAAATGTAGAGAAGCAAGATTGCGAGATAAGAGCATTTTACAGAATGGCAAAAAGAATAAAAAAAGAATACCCAAAGCTACCAATAATAATATCAGGAGATGCCTTATATACGTGTGAACCAATAATAATGACATGCAAATAAAAAGGATGGGAGTATATATTAAAAATAATATAAATCCCATAAACACCACCTCACTCTCTCATAGCATTAGATATATAGTAAAGTGGCAACACACATTGCTCGTCCCATTTCTATCTTTAACTACTATACTACATTATTTACAATAATACAAGCGAACAAAACAAAATTTTGCATATTTTTATAACTAATTAAAGTAATAAATTTAATTTACGAAGTATGCTACCAAAAAATCTAAATAAAGAGTAATAAAACACTAAAGAAATATAATAACTTATTACTTAGTGTTTTTTATTTATACTAAAAAATTTGCTTATAGCAATGTATAACAATTGTATAGCAAATTTTATAATAAATTATGATAATCTGTAATAGGTACTTGATTAAGAAATGAAAATACACTCCCTTGTGAGAGTGTATTTATATCACTTTGTATCAATTCGTGATAATCTATGATACGTTATAAAATCGACCTTAAATCGTACTGATATGGAGGCGTAAACCAAATCATAAGAACCTACAAGTTCAGCAAAATAGCTATATTCAAGACTTCGTACTGCTTAATGTCCAGCTATTGTATAGCATATTTTAAAAATTATAGACTAAAGTAATTACCACAGAAATAAAGATTAAATTTTTATATTTCTATCTAAATTTCTTCTTACATTAAGATTTTTTAATATATTTAATTAAATATGGTAATTATTTCCATGTTATAGGCAGAATTCCCCTTACCCCAAAAAAATACCTTTTTTTGAGATTTCTATTGATTTATTTTATTTTTATTATATAATTTATCCAGATTCAAATCTTAACTGTGTTTTTTTATGTTCAGTTAAATTTGTTATTGTTTGAGTAAGTGCTTGGGTTAGTGTGGCAC
>CAQPRV010000127.1 GCA_948857205.1 uncultured Clostridia bacterium | reverse complement strand
TCACGACAAAAGATGCAAGAGTAAAACTAAAGCGCTTATATCCAACACCTTTATTCGATGATTGAATTTATTTCCGGGTGCTGCAGTACAAGCACCTGGAAAATATTTTGATAAACTTTTAAACTTTACAAGGCACTAGTCTTATTTCCATTTTTATCAATAAACCCTTCTTGCTTGCCTGAAATAGAAATCGACTGGCATGGAAAACCCCAAATCATTAAATTAAAGTCTTTTAACACTGTTTCATCTACCTTAGTAATATCACCAAGGTTTAAACTCTTATCTACTCCATGTATTAAACAATAGCTCTGCTCTGCATATTTATCAAACTCACAGAAATTAACTAATTCCCAATTTTTATCAAAAGATAGCTTGTCTATCTTTTTGAAACCTTTATTCCCCTTATCCATTTCGCCTTACACTTACAAGGCGTTGCAACGCTTATTTATCTTCCAGAAGTTCTTGTTTTTCCCTTTCTCTTATTATTTCTTTTACAGATCCATGACTTCCGTAAAAGCTTTTCTATTTATTTTGGATTGAATTTTTGATTAAATTAGATGTGTTTTAGAAATTACTATTCCTAACTTTCTGCAACTCTTTCATGCCTTATTGCTGGTCTTACACTTTGTTCTAAACGCTCATTTACACCTGCAAATAAACCAATTAAAAACATACTAATCCAGAATACACATACACCAATAATAACCATCTTAATCCTTTTATTTTTATCATTATTTCCCATCATCATTCATCCTTTCTTTTATCTTTTCTGGCTCCACTTCTTTCTTCCAGAACTTCTATATTATGAATATTCATCTCTCTGCACTGATGTATGAAACCATAAAACTCATTTAAAAAATCACCCATTATCTTATTCTCCCATCTCCAAACTTAAACGCTTATCACTTTATCTGAATCCTGATTTCCATGATAAACTGCTATCATACTTGGAAAAGGTGCAGCGTCTTTCGCTTTTCTATTCTTATCCTCAAGCTTTACTCTTCCCTTGATAAACCTTATCTCTGCCTTACCAATTACAAAGTTATGGAATACTTTTGTATCTGTCCTTGCTGGAAGCAGAGCAACGACTGTTATATCATGCTCCTTTGCTTCTTTATAGCATTTTTCTATCCATTTAGCTTGTCCACCCTCTCTGCTATAAGGAGGATTACAAAATACTGTTTCACCTTTCCACGACTTGTTTAAACCATCCTGCTCTTTTGTATAATACTTATCACACTTATAATTATATGTACTTGCACAGGCATCCAGAGTGAAGTTAAACTCTTTATTTAATCTATCATATAACTCTTGTGGAGTTCCCCAATCATCTTTTCCTGTACTCATTAACACCTTATCCATTCATAATCAACTCCTTAGCTGCTTCTTCCTACCCAATCCTTGTTTATCTTTCCAGATATAAATAAAACCAAAATAAACTGCTGTATATATCAAATCATTAAATATAAAAACCCCAATCTGTGTCATAAACCATCCTACTGCCATTAAGAAGAAATAACCTGCAAAATATAATATTAAAGATAATATAAGACCATAACTTATCATCTGAACTGTATTCTTCACATTATCTTTCATTTGAATTGACATCAAAAACCATACTGCAAATAATACTACACTAAAAATTCCTATTATCTCTAATGCTGTTATATTCATAACCTCATTCTCCCTCTCTTTCTCTTATAGTAAATATCTCACTCCACTTAATGAATTTAAAACAATCCATATGATTACATAAACTATATCATTCCCTATTACTATCCCAAACTGAGCCAGAAGCCATTTCATTCCTACTAAAAACAACTAACCTAAACCATACATTCCTAAACTACCAGCTACTGATATAATAATACTAACAAATAAAGCTATAATCTTTGAAGTGTATCTCGTCCTCAAACGAAAACATATGATTAAAAAGTACACAAATAACACAACACTGTATATTTTCAATAACTCTAAAGCTGTTATACTCATACCCTCATCTCCCTTAAATATTTCCTAAAACAATTACTTCATAGTTTCCTGTCTTCTCATTTCTATCAACATATAAATCATGCTCTAACTGCAATCCATAAATCATATTTACAAATTCATTTGCTAACATCTCAGCTTTTATAACATTTTTCTTTACTTCATCTATTAAAGTGAATTTTACATAACTCTTCATTTTACATTCCTACCTCTCTATGGATATCACCCTTCAATTTCCTGGAAGTTACACTTTAGTGCCTTAGAAGTTGAGTTTATGAAACTTCTAAACACTTTGCTCATATTTTATATAGCTTCCCTTATCTTTTAGGATGAAAGCAGCGTAGAAGTTAGGTTTAGTCATTCTGCTTATTTTTACTTATTTCTTGCCTATTACTTCCTTGCTACTCACTCCCAGCCTACCTTTACTCATTATTTTTGACTTTCCAAATAAGCTTTGTAATCGTTTAAAATAGCTTGTGTTGAATCTTGATTTCCAGTTCCTTTAACACTGTTAGGTACACTACTCCCATTAATTGCATTTTCAAAAGTTGTTTCTATTGCAGTGTTAAAATCATTAACCACTTTCTTACTTGCAATATCGCTACCTATTAAAATCCCAAGTGCTAAGGTTGGAACCAAAATAGCTGTTGATACACACCATAATAATCCTAATAATCCTCTATTCTTTTTCATAATCGTAATCCTCCATCTCAAATTTATCTAAATTATTCTTCTTTTGCTTCCTTATACTTCTCTATGGATTTCACCCTTCGATTTCCTAGAACTTATCCCAAAAATTTTTAAATTTTTTCACAACAAAAAAAGCCATCAACCAGACCAATAAACAAGCCTGATTAACAGCTCTTTATAATACTTTATAATAATTATATTTGATTATGTAATACTATTTTTTTCTCTTTAACAGCTTTATTAAGTCTAATCAATACTTCTTCTAAATCCTTATCACTTAAATATCCACAGTATTCATACTCATCTTTATTTGTCAAAAAATAGACTTTATTACATCTTACCACACTTGCTTCAACTAAACCAGTATTATCTAAAATTTGTATTTTATAATCATATACAATATTTCTTATTTTATGTGATGTTACCTTTAATACCATGACCATCATTTTATCTTCTTTTGTATTAACTACAACAGCAGGTCTTCTTTTCAATTTATCAGAATCTTCAAATGGAAAATTAACCCATAATATTGTACCTTTATTATAAAGTTCTAAGGGTAATTTCATACTATTTCTCCTTAATCTTCATCCCCTTCTCGTAAACCAATTAATCTTCCATCCTTATAAATCCCTATATCAAGTAATTTCCCTAATTCCCATAATTCATCATCTTCTATATAATCTTCACCCAATCTCATTTTTAATCGTTCGTCTATACTTAAACTTTCAGACATTTCTTCATTTTTAAACATGATTCTTGCTCTCCTTTCACTGCATAATATATAACAAACTATATTTAAGTATACTATAAAATAAATCCTTGTCAAGGTTAAACATTACAGAACTTTAACAAAACAAAGCCTTCCAACCATGTATTGTCAGGAACCTATATAAACTCTACACAAATTGTATATGCCTTTCTAACGTTCCACAATCCATTCTATGACATTTTACCCCTCTACCCTAACTAGATACACCCACCTCATTAAAATCAAACACAGGGCATTCTGGTGCGTCTGAGAGGCATCTGAGGGTTGGCCTCTACCCTGAATTTTTTAAAATAAAATTTTATATTATTATTATTTTACATTTTCCATAGGTTGTTGTAATTTAAACTCAATAGTTCTTGTATTTCCTCCACCAGTTCTCTTAATCAGTTCATCTTGACCTAATACTTTTACAAGATTTGCAATCTGCTGACCTTTCTGATCTAAATTTCTATAATAAATAGTAGTAAACATACCTCGTGTTAAAATCAGTTCTCTCAGAATATCTTTATCTGTAACATCTAATGAATGACCAAAAATATAAAGATGATACCGTTGGCGAGCAAGTGCCTCTTTTAAATACTCATTGTCATTCATAAGACCAAAATAAAAGTCTTCATTTATCTCATCCAACCATTCTTTATATTTACAACCTGTTCCTTTATGTATTCTTTGAAAATATTTTTTAAAAGCTATAAACTCAATATCCTTGTCTTTTCTATCTTCTGGAAGATACTCGTCAATCCCAAAAACCATATTATTTTCACTTTTTCCTGTTTCTCCATGAATATAATCGAATGAAACTTTTGGTTCTTCCTTAGTATTTTTTGATTCTACATATTCTTTTAAAAACGTATGTGTATAATTGAAGGAAAGAACGCAATCAATACCCTGTTCCATTATCCCCTCTATATCAGGAGACATTCTGTTTATATCTATCTTTTCTACAAATTCAGTTAAGTATATCTCAAAAGCTCTAATTAGCCTATTTAAGTCTAATAATAGTATGTCTCTTAATCCTCCATACGTTATTCCTATATTCATACAAAAATGCTTCCCTAAAAAATCATTTGACCATTTTGAAACTTTATCATATAAACTAAATTTAGTCTCTAAACCATACATTCTATCTGTTATAGACTTAATCACTTTTGATATTTCACTTTCAAAATCAATCCAGTTCTCAGCTACATGCGTTTTATCATCTGAAAAATACTTAATCCAAAAATTATCCTTTGTAATTTCATAAAATTCTTTCAGATGAGTATGATATGTTTTAATTATCTCATCTGAACAACTATCTATATGATTTCTTTTCAAGAATACATTATGTAATATCCCTTTAATATATACATTTGCTTTCCAATCATCTAAAGTATTATGTTGATATCCTTGTATCTGTATATTGGGTGGGTAGCTAAAAATTCTATTTGCTCTTTTACAAAACTCCAAAAAATCCATATAAGTAGTAGGTAATCCATGTGCTAAATCAAATCCATTTCCAATTAATAATATATTCATATTGTTTATTTTCCTTTTGTATTTTTATATTCATTAAAACTAATTATTTCACCTGTTTTTAAATGGACACAAGATTCACTTAAATCATATTTATCCTCTAAATATTCAATTTGTTTTTCATCAAAAATAGCTTTTATTAAATTCGCTCTTGTTAAATCTGCATTTGTTAAATCTGCTCCTATTAATATAGATTCTTTTAAGATTGCACTACTCAAATTTGCATCACTTAAATCTACTTGCTTTAAAATAGCTTTTGTTAAATTCGCTCTCATCAAATTTGTTACTGATAAATTAGCTCCTTTTAAATCTACTCCTTCTAAATTAGCGCCTTCTAAATCTGCCAACATTAAATTAGCCATTGGCAATTCTATATATGGTAATTGTATTCTAGCCATACGTGCTTCTTGTAAATATATACTACTAAAAGGCATTGAACAAAGACCATCTGTTTTACTATTTACATATATTCTGGATTGAATTATTATATTCTCAAGATTTAAACCCATATATTTATTATAACTTAAATATGTAGATATTGATTCGTCAATTCTTAGACCTTTATTATTCCACAAATGTATAATCTCAAGCATATTTATAAATACTTTCATCTCACATTCTATTACATTTTTATAACAACTCCCTGTATAATAAGTCATTCCATCTTTCAACATTAAATTAAAAGTATCAAATATAACACCATTTTTATTATTTAATTCACTACTTTGTATTTTATACTTTAAAAATTCACAAATAGTTTTAGATAAATGTCCATTTTTCAAGAAATGACCAAAAACACTTGCTAATCTTTCTTCTGATATAGTTATAGCTTCGCATATAGAATTAAAAAGATATTCAGCTACAAAATATTCATATATCGAACGATGGATAAAATATAGTTCATTCGCATCTATACCTTCACAATGTTTTATTTTATAAAAATTACCAATTATAAAATCCTGTTCCAACCTTTCTTCTTTACTTTCACTTGCGACTTTTTCACAGATTTTATGATACTCATTTTGTAGTATATATGCCTCTTCTGAATTATTTTCAAACATCCAAAAAGCTATTTCTCTTGACACCTGATGTATCTGTGTCTTCATTTCGCTAATTCTATGCTCGTCTCCAAAATTTTTATTATCTATACACCTATCATAAATACCACCATTTAAACTAAAAATTTTATCATATACACTAACAATAGACGTTTCATTTTCACAATTTATTTCTAATGCTAATACCATATATAATAAAAGTGGAATACCAAGAACATTTTTATTATTTATTATATTTCTTACACCATTTTCAGGTATTCTACTTTTATTCTTCTTACAATAAACTTTGCAAAAGCTCTCTATTTGTCTTTCATCCCAAGGCAGTAACGTAATATAATTACATTTTAAATCTTTTAAACTATCAATATAGTTCTCTCTACATATAATAATTAAAGTAAAGTTTTTAATACTTTTCTTATATATTAAATCTCTATGTATTTTATTTAATATATCTTTTCTATCTCCCTTTGCATCAATTTCATCAAAACCATCAAGTATTAATATCTTTCCTTTTAAATCAACATAAGATAAACCTAATTTCCACATTAACATTTCACAACTACTAAAATCTCCCCAAGGCACACCTTTCAAATCAGAAGCAAATTGATAAACCAGAATATCATCAATTCTATCTTTAAAATTATTCAATATCCACGTAATTAATGTACTTTTACCAATTCCAGGTTGTCCTAATATTAAAAGCATTTTATTATCATTATCATTTTTCATTATATGTTGTGATAATAATATATCTATATTATCAAACTCCTTAGTATTATCTCTATATAAAAAATGAGGAAGATGATCTTTAATATAAACATCACTTAACCTGACATTTTCACCCTTTTTCTCATCCCACTCAGTAAAATTGTTAAGGAACATATTCTTATCCCAAACTTTAGTATATTCTTCTGTTCTACTTTTAACAGGTTCTTTGAGTTCTTTATTATTATAAACTTCTACCTTATTCAATCTTTTTAATCTTTGTAATATTTCATCTAGCTTTTCTATTAAAGTATAATCTAATTCAGTCTTCTTTGCTAACAATAATAATATTATTTCACAATACAATTCACGATATTCATTCTTTCCAAGTGTTTCACATAATAACATTTTAAATCGTTCAATTTCATTTTCATTACCACTTAAACCCATACTTTGCAAACATAAACTTATAGCTTTGTTTCCTTCTTTTTTAAATTTTTTAAATAAAACTTCTGCTGCTTCATATATATTGTTCTGATTATTTTTACCTTTCTCACATGTAAACTCATTAAGCACATCAACAATTATATTATAAATCTGAGATTCAGAATTTTGATGTTTATTCTTTTTGTTTTTTACTGCATTAATAATCTTATTTTTTATGTCAGACACATCTGTAATATCATTAATAACTTTTGATATAAACCCACCAAATATAGCACTTGTTAAAGCATCCATAACTATCTTCTCCTTGTAATAATAATATTACAAGTATAATCTTTTTCGACAAATATTACAAGATAAACATTATATCTACAATAAAAAAAGAACTCTGGAACACTAATATAAATAGTTTCAGAGTTTTCTTTCACAAATTATTCAAATCTTATATATTTCCAAAGCTCATATCATATAAACACTGACTTTCTTTAATATTAAAAATTTAATTAAAAAATAGTAGTAATTTTACCCATTTTAAAATCGCCATTTTCCCTTTATTTATAAAGGATTGCTTCAAATTTGTGAGGAGTACCTAACATAAACTGGGGAGTACCTAGCATAAATTTGAAAATTCGCAAACACCTATAAATATTGAGTTTTTCACTCCTCAAAAATCAGATGAGTATTATGAGTATTATAATACTTATAATACTACAGTCATATTATTTCACTTACGCTCATAATATGATCTCTGTATTATAAGAAATAAAAAGCTTTTAAAAGAAAAAAAAGCAAAAGAAACAAATAGAGGGTTTATACCAAAAATCTGCGAAAGCAGATATAAATAAACAAAAAGATCTTATCCCTACCCTATTGCGCTCGCCCCTTCCCTTTGTTTTGGTTGCGCTGGCCTCTGCTTTGCTTTAGTTACACTTGCTACCTCTCTTTTTAATTACATCTGTTAATCCCATGAGTGCGAACCATCATATTCATCATCATTAGGAAATAGATCACTATGATCTTCATATTCATCTAATTTTTCTCGTATTTCATCTTTTTTCATTTTTTTTTTAACTCATTTTCATCTTCATGGTAATTATCCACCAATATTCTAATCATATCTTGTTTTGTCATATGAAAGACCTCCTATTTTTATAATATAAAATTTTAAAATTATATGCCATCATAATTTGCAAAATATGTCAATATTGAATATATAAAAAGCAGAATAATATAAAATAATAAGTTACTGTTCACACATTAGCTTGACCGAAAGAAACCGATGGTATAGACTATCCTTAGTCAGAGCCATCGGTTTCTTTATTCAAAGATCTGAGACACCTTCTCAAATACATTGTCATGTTCTTGCCGTATCTTAATAAGCATGCTCATGCTTTCACAGAGATACCGGATGCTCTCTGTATTTCGAAATGACACGGCCTGCTGCTGCTTTCTCTTATAACTTCTAAGGAGCCTTTCTGCTTCATTGTTTGTTGAAGGCACCCGCAGATCATATAGGAACAGAAAGTGATTGTGCATATATTTTTCCATCCGCAGGTACAGGTTATATCCTTTTTTATAATACTCTGTTGCCGGGATGTATTC
>CAQPRV010000126.1 GCA_948857205.1 uncultured Clostridia bacterium | reverse complement strand
TGATGTATCTCGTAAAAACCATTCATTGAAAAATGCCTTAAATTGTACCATTTCTTCTGATGTTTCAATATGCCCTGTGTCTATGTCATCTGTTACTGCTATAAATCTTACACCTTTTTCAATAAAAAATTCTTCTAAATAGTATGATATTTTGCTTGATAATCTTCCAAACCTTGATAAATCTTTTACTATTATTAAATTAATTTTCTTATTTTCAATGTCCTTTATCATTCTATTAAAGTCTGGTCTGTCGAATGTTGCTCCAGAAACTCCATCATCTGTGTAATCATCATATACTTGTATATTGTTGTCTTTACAAAAGTTTCTTAAAAATAATTTTTGTGTGCTGATACTTCCACTTTCTTGCTCATCTTCGTTCGTTACTATTACTTCGCCATTACCAACTTCAATATTTTCATTGGATAATCTTTCATATAATCCTGCTATATATTTTTCAGGATTTGCTATTGTTATCATTTAAACCTCTCTTTCCAATAACAATAGGTTTCCTCCTATCCAATTTACAACTGAATTATACAATTAATATAAAAGTTTTTCAACTGATATTTAAAAATTTAGGCTAGTTAATATGTAAAAACACATGCAAACTAGCCTATACAACTATTTATTATTAACTTTTTCAATTAAATAACTTATAAATGCCTCTTGTAGCTTTTCTTGTATTGTTTTAGCATTCTCATCAAATACTTCTTTTATTTTATATTCTTGTTTCATATAAATACCTATTCCTTGTGAATAGCTATTTATGGTTATTAATTCAGTTATATAAATTTATTAACCTATTGCTATTCAACATATTTTCCAAAATTCTTGATTAATAAAATCATTTTTTATACCTCTTTCTAATTTAGAGTAAAAAAATACACCTTGATTGTTTCAAAGCATACAACTTAAACATATATTTTATTACTCTTTATCATATTTGGATTTACAATATTGCTAACTCTTTTAGGAACTGCATACCCTACATTTATATTATCTTTTAATACTAAATCACTACTATTTTTGTCATATTCATAAGCACTTCTATTGTAGTTTACAAATTGTAAATCATTTTCTTTCTTTTTAGTAGATAAATATTCATTATCTCTATTTATCTGTACTAATAATTTTTGATATTCTTGCCTTTCCAGTTTTTCTTTTTGCCTTTTGTTCTGTGCATATATTATTTTTTGAATCTTGTTTTTCTCTTTATTTTCTAATCTTCTTGCTTCTTTTTCTTGAACATATCTCGAATCCCTTTGGATTATCTTTGTTATATATGACATACCAACTTTTAATTTCTTGGCTATATCAACTGTTTTTAAATGTTTTGTAAAGAATAATTCAATTATCTCATCTTTCGTTCCTTTGCTGTCTAACTTGTCTTTTATTTTCTTCACCTTCTTCCTTTTTTAGATTCTCTATTCCAACAAACTACAATTTCACACCTACAAATATAAAAACATTCAAATTACTTTACTGTGTTGTTAATAGTCTGTTTAAAATCTTAAACACATTGTTATTACAAACTTTTCTTAAAATTTAGTGAATTTTTATTCTACAACTTTTAGCAATTAGTTTTAGAGAAAGTATTGTAATTATATCACTATTATAGTATAATAAATATAGAATGTCAATAACAATTTATTATTTTTATTGAATTGTTTATGTTTTTCTTATAAAATTTGATTTTTAGAAGGGAGATAAATTTGTATGGAACTACCAGAAGTAACCTTTTTTGATGATTTCTACTTTTGGTTTAATACTGAAACTAAAAAAGAATATTATGCTACACCTCTATACTTTTATAAAGCTGATTTCCATTTAGATACTGAAAATAAGTTAAGAGATGTTTACTACAAAGAAACTGAAAAAACAGATAATGGCTTAAAACACCCTGCTACTTTATATTTTTCATTTCAAGAAAAGTTTGGGATAATGTTATTAAGATTTTTAAATGCTGACTTGTCTAATTATGAAATGGCTAATAAAACTTTCTTTTATGCTTATGGTTTTGAAATATTAAAAGATTTAGATATGGATTATAAATTTGAATTAAGTAATAATTATGGCAGTAATGAAGATTATCTAAAGGCAACAACTAAAATATTTGAAGATTTACAAGAAAATCTAATTGATTTACAACAAGAACTAATGAAAGCAGTTACATATATCTATAACTTAAATAACAATAAAGAATTAGAAAAATATACATATACTGAACGATATGCCGTTTATTTAATAAAAAGAATGGGAAAATTACATA
The DNA here is from genome assembly GCA_948857205.1 of uncultured Clostridia bacterium. Lineage (GTDB taxonomy): Bacteria > Bacillota > Clostridia > TANB77 > CAG-508 > CAG-269. Next base: position 13,958 of record CAQPRV010000126.1, on the reverse strand, counting down.
CATACTATAAGAATGACTTTATTATGAGAGATAGTTATTCAAAGAAATATCAAGAATTTAGTAATAAAAACGAATATGACATACTAGAATCTTTACATACTAAAAATATGTTTCTTTCAATGAGTGATACTCATAAAAGCAACGATTTATCAAGTATTTGCTATGCTATACTTGATGAACTCTCAAAAACACCTAACTATCCAATAAAGAAATGTCAAAATTGTGGAATGTACTTTATTCCAACTTCAAAAGTAGATGAGATTTATTGCGACTATCAAAAAGAAAATTCAAAAACTTGCAGAGATTTAGGTGCTTTTCAGTCTTATACTGAAAGATTAAAACAAAATAAGGCTATGGGTGAATATAGAAGAACTTATCAACAGAAATTTATGCAAGTTAGAAAAGATAAGGAAAACAAAGAACTTTCTAAAAACTTTGAAACTTGGAAAAAACAAGCTAAAGAAAAAATTAATCTTATGAAAAAAGGCAAATTTACTGAAAATGAGGTCTATGATTGGATTTTGAAGAATAAATAAATTATACCCTATAATTGCACAAATAATTATAGGGTATCTTTAATTTATATCATTTATATGAAATATACTCTTTATTTTACTAATAATTTTTTTGAATAATGATTCTTTATATTCTATCATTGAAACTTGATTTTCTACAATTTTATCTTGCTTATGTTTCTTGAAAATATCATCTGGATTATATTTATTTCTAAGCTCTTGTTGATATCTATCTTCGTTGTTCTTTAACATTTGTTTTAGTTCAAGTTTTTCTTTTTCATTCTTACACCAATAGTTCAAGTGTAATAGAGCTATTATTGATAACGTTTCTTTTTTAATATTTTGTTTATTTAATGGTATATCTTCTATATATTGAGGAGTATAACCAATATTTCTTTTTTCTTTTAACATATTAAATAAACTATTCGGTAATTTATCAATATATTCATTTCCTAATAAATTCAACACTTGATATACTTCTGAATAAATTTCTTTAGTTTTTATATTCATATTTCTTTTCCTTCATAATTTTTTTCTGGTTGTTCAATTCCTTCTCTTAATGTCTCTTTAGCATCACTTAAATCTGATGATTTTACATTTTGGTATGCATCCAATAAAATTCTACGTTTAGATTTTCTTGTATCACTTTTTATATTATCGTTGCTCTGTTCAGTTTGTCCTATATCTCTGCTTAAATAAAACATAGCATTTTGAATTACAGTATTTTCTCCTAAAACTCCATCTCTATTGCCATACATTTCGACAGATAATTGTTCTAGTTTTTGCATATCACTAGTAATAACTGCTTCGCTTATTTTCCTTTGTTGGTCTGTTAATCTATCTGAAAGGCTTTTTATAAAAGTTCCTTTTTCTTCATCCGTCATTTCAAGAAAATGGCTTATATTTTTTTGAAATATTCTCTCTCCATTTTTTTCTTTAAAATATCCTAAAATAAATTCTTTTGGAAATTCCCCATAATCATTATCTCCACAACATAATTGGTCTAAAATACAAGTTGTTTTGTGATTATTTCCAACAGAACTTGTATCCATTCCTGGGAATCCAACATATAATTTTTCTCCATTTCCTTCCAATATTGTAGGAACTAAAACAACAACTCCGTTTTCTGCCATTTCACTGCCTAATCTATAATTTTTTATTGCTTCTCTTTGATGATATTTTAATTCAGAACTTACTCCTAAAGAACTTACTGTTGCTAACACAGAACTACCTTTCTTTATATCAAGTCCACTATCACATATTCCTTTTAAAACTTCGTCTACTGATTTACCTTTTATTTTTTCTTTTCGTACTGCATGAATACCTAAACCCATTTTTCCTTTTTGACTTTTCATAACTTCATCAATATATTCATACATTCCTTCAGCATTTGATTTCACTCTTTTACTAGTATTTTGACTTTGGCTAATCAATTTCGATCTATCTATATCGTAAAAATCAAAAACAATTTTTCTCATTTTTTCTCCATTCTATATGAAAGTTATTTAACTATATATCATTTGTTTATACTTTATTGATATTTGTTCTTTTACTTCTTCCATTTGTTTCATAATTCCTTTTAAAGTAGAAATTACGTCTAAAACTTTTGAACTATTTTTAGATTTAATATCTTTTATATATTCATTTTCATAATTTTCTAAAAATCTTTTAAATTTACTTTTTCCTGATATTTTATTAAAAATTATTCTCTTTATCTCCGTAAATATGTTGTCTTCATATATTTGCAACTGATATATGTTATTCATAAATACTTCATTTATATCTGCTTGTACATTTTCTATACACCATTTTATTCTTGTCTTACACTCATCAATAATAACTGCATAATTCAATTTCTTTTGTGCACAAGCTATTATAGTATTTTGTATTTTCTGTATTTCTTCATCAGTAAGTTTTTCTTTTTGCAATCTTTCTGTTAATGTTACTATATTAGCTATGGCAATTTTTTGATTATTCATAGCATTTTGCATTATCTTAAATATATTTACATATAAATTATCATATACATTAATTAACTTTTCTAATTGTTCTTTATACTTATTTATATTTTTTTCTATCTCATACTCATATTTTTCGCTCTTTTGATTGTAAAATCTTGACTTTTGTTCAAAAAGCTCTCTTATTTCATTCATTTTACAGTCTTTTAATTTTTCTATGTTTTTTTGATATATTGCTAATTGTAACATAGAAATTTCATTTTCTACATTCTCTAAATTTTGCATATTTTCATTTAATTTTTCAAATATTTGAATTTCATCCATAGTATCTCTCCCATAAACTATCTAAAAATATCGTCTATCTTATCTTGATAATTTTTCCCTAATTTATTCATTCCTATGTCCATCTTGTTTAATGTGGGACTTAATATTTTATTACTCGCATTTCTTGTTACCACATTTCCCATTCGTAATATATCATTAATCTCATCCAGCATTCCTTTATCTTTTCCTAATAATGATTTGTCAATCATATATTTTAATCCTAATGTACTTATTAATCCCACTCCAACAGTAGGTATCATTACGCTCGCAGTTAATAGTCCTGCACCTGTAACAATTTTTTGCATTTGTGGATTTTTTACTAATGCATTTACAGTTTTTATTGCTCCTCGACCAGTTAATTCTATTCCTTTTCCTAAACCTTTTAAAGTATATTTACCTGTAGTTTTAGCAATTCCTTTTATTACTTTTTTTGCATTCATCTTTTGACTCCTTTTATTATTTACTCTATTATTTGTGATAAATAATCGTTCTGTTGTTCAATAATTTGCACTCGCTTTCTTTCTAATTTTTCTAAATACTTGTCCAATTCAGCCATATTAATTTTGTCAATATCTATACTTATACCATCAATGTGTATATTTCCATATTTACCATCAAATTTAAAAATTTAAATTTCTCCTCTTAAATTATTTTGTTTATCTAAAAACATTATACCATAACAAAATTAATTTTGTTATAAATTTTAAATTTTTTTATTTTTCTTTTTATCTTTCTAAATCCCATTCTTTTTCTCTTTCTTCGTGTTTTATTTGTTTTACTGGATCTATAAAAGTATTATTTTCTTTTTGAAAATCTCTAATTAAGTTATCTTCTGCACCTATATCAAACTTTTTACAAATCCAATGTATGAATTTATCAATAGTTTCGTAGAACTTATCAATAATTTTGTGCAAATGACTATTTTCTCTTTCTAAACTTTTGATTTTGCTTTTATATTTCCATTCTATATCAAATTCTTTATTTTTATATTCATCTTCTAATTCATTTTTTCTGTTATTATAGTCCAATTCTAAATCTTTAATTTTATTATTTAAAACCTGATTATCTGCTAGTATTTTATCTCTTTCTTTTTGATATTTTTCAGCTTCATTAACAAGTTTTACTTGTTTTGATAATTCTTGATGTAAAGCCTTATTATCATTATATAATTCATTAATCAAATCGTCTTTAGGTTTTATTATATCATTTTCAACTTTTGTTTTATTTAATTGTAAAAGCTTTATATCGTTTATGTCTGGAACTTCTGGCAATTCTAGTTTTATATTATCTAGTACCTTTTTAGTGTTTTCAAAATTAGTTATTTTCTTTAAATCTTCTATTTTTTGATGTTTTGCTCCTGTTTCTTCAACTGGCAGTCCTCTTTCTAAATCAAAACCTTTTGATGTTACATATGCATGGAAGTCATTTTGTAACTCTCTATAACTATTTCTACCTCTCCAAAAATCTCTTGCACATATTTTATCTATTGTTTTTCCTTCTTTATCCTTTGTTTTAACTACAGGTATATATACCAAGTGCATATGTGGTGTTGTTTCATCTAAATGCACTGCTGCTGAAACTATATTTCTCTCTCCAAGATTTTTATAGTTACAGACAAATTTATAACTTTCTCTAAAATACCTCTTTGTTTCTTCTAGTCCTATTTTATCAAAGAACTCATTATCAGATGTAATCATCATTTCACACATTATAATGCTATTACTTCTAATATTACCTTTTAAATCGTATTCCTTTTTCATTCTATCAAATTCTTTTATATATGTTAATTCGTTTTTCTTACAATAAAAGTTTAGATGTGTTCTTGATGGATCGATATCTTTATTAGAATGTCCTTTTGACCTTCTGTCATTGTGAATATATGATCCTTGTGCATCTACTCTTGTTAGTTTATCATTTCTTATTATTGCGTAGCTCATATTCTCCAACGCTCCTTTCTTGCTCAAGGTAAATTTATTTGTCTAATATACTAGTCAAACAAGTTTGACTGTATGGCAGGGAAATTACATTTCCCCACACCCCTATCTCCTAAAAACTGCTAAAGCATTTTTTAGATTTTATTTTAAGTTGCTACCTTGCAACTTAAAATAAAAAGAACAGCCACTAAAGTAGTATTTCTACTCTAGTAGCTGTTCTTCTATATGCAAATGCCCTGCCTTATGTAAAAGCATTTACATTTGCATATAATTTTGCTATTCTTTGTTAGTCCATTTTTCTTTTTATTAGCCTTATTTTTAATTTCTAGCCATTTTAAATTGTTTTTAGTATAACTTTATATAAAAAATGTAGACATCAAATTTCCATAAAAATATAGCTTTAGAGTTATTTCTAAATCTAACGCTATATTTCTTTTTAAATTTTTGCGACACTGTCGCAAAAATTTAAACTACTCTTTTTCTTCACTTTTATTTCGTTGTTCTAATTGTATTTTTGCATTTTTTATACTTGATAAAAATTTCTCTTGTAATAATTCTTTTGGAACATAATTAGTAAGATATTGTGCAACATGTATTCCACTAGTATCTAATTCTAAAAGTTCTGTCATCATATCACTTTTAGTAGCACATAATATAATTGCAACTGGTGGTTCTTCTCCTTCTGCTTTCTCATATTTATCAAGCCATTTTAAGTATAATTCTACTTGTCCCTTATGTTCTGGTTTAAATTCATCTAACTTCAATTCTATAACAACTAATCTTTTCAATTTTCTATGATAGAATAATAAGTCCATATAATAATCTCTGCCATCTATTGTTATTCTTTTCTGTCTAGCCAAAAATGCAAAGTCATTGCCCATTTCTAAAATAAATTTTTCTAGTTCGTTAATTATTGCATTTTCTAAATCTTTTTCACTATATGTGTCTTTCAATTCTAAGAAATCTAATATATATGGATCTCTAAAAAACAAATCTGTTGTCATTTTATTTTCATTTGTTAATAATTGTAAATCATTAATTATTGTCTGCTCTGGTTTTTTTGAAATTGTTGTTCTTTCAAATAATGCTGAATCTACTCTTTCTTTTAGTGTTCTTACAGACCAATTCTCATTCATACACATTGTTGTATAAAACTTTCTTTTTATATCTGTATCCATTTTTACAATTTCTACAAAATGAGACCAACTTAATTTTTGCGACAGTGTCTCAAAATTTTCAAAGTCCTCAAAATCCTCATTTATTTGTAACATTCTATATAAATTTGAATAGCTATAACCTCTACCATATTTTTCTATTAGTCGTTTGCTTAGTTCCTTTATAACTCTTTTCCCATATTCTGGTTTTTTATTATCCAATAACTCATTTTTTATTCTTTTTCCTATATTCCAATTTAATATAACAAACTCTGTATTAACATGTGATACTACTTGAATTTTTGCTTTTTCAATTAAATTTGATACATCATTATATAATTGGTCTACATTTACATTTGCTAAATTTTCTAATTCATTCATATATTATTCCTTTCCAATTGTGTAGATGACATCTGCACAATTTAGACTTACTTAGTTCATAAAGCATTATATCATTTATTTTTTCAAATTTCATTAAAAATCAAAAAGAAATTTTACTTTATTTGTAAATTAATTCATTTAATACAATTTCTTCTGCACACTGCCTTATACAATTCATTTTACCTATCCATTCCATTTGATTATTCGCTTTAAGTTCTTCTGTAATATTTTCTTTTTTCGCCATTTGCTTTACTAACTGTTCAACTCTTGCCTTACCTTCATCTTCAATATCTAACAAATGACTTTCTAATTCATTATTAACTCTCATTATCATAACTTTTGGTTTATGATATTCTTCTAAATATTTTAGTCTTAATCTTCCATATTTTCCAATAGCACCTATTCTTCTTGGTTTAGGTAATGCAATGTTAGGTAAATAAAAATCTCCTATCTTTGTATATTCAATTCCAAATTTATTTTTATTTTCCATTTTCAAATCCTCCATTTTCTTTTTTATAATTTAAAATTTTTCTATTATTATGAAATCAAAAAAGATGAATTTGTATTTTTATTTTTTACAATTCATCTTTTAAATATGTGAAAATTTTATAATTTCTAAATTGTTGCTAGGAGGAAACCCTTGTTATTACTACATTTTAATTTTTCGTCATAAGAGAATAAAATCGTTATAACTAATGCTATTAATGTTATTCCGCTTGTTTTCATTTGTTTCCTTCATACATGCCTCCAAATCTTATGTAACTATATTATTAAATATTTTTATAATTATAACATTAATAATATTTTTTTCAATATATATAAGGCAATATATATTCTTTTATTTTTGTTTATTCCTCTTATTAGTTTAACTATATAGCTTTTAGTTAATTCAAACTTTTCTACTTTATTTTTTTGTAATATTTTTAAAAATTTAACATATAATATATAAAGTAATAATTAATATTATATACATTTTTATTTATTTGAAAAAACTATTGACAAACATTATAAAATAGATGTATAATAAATATTATATATCGCGGGGTGGAGCAGTTGGCAGCTCGTCGGGCTCATAACCCGAAGGTCGTAAGTTCGAGTCTTACCCCCGCAACCAATTCGAAAGTTTTTACTTAAAGGGACGTCCCTTTAAATGTAATTTTTAATACAGAGATTTTACTATAAAAGTAAGATCTTTTTTTCGTTTATAAACACTTCCATACTTTATAAATTTGCCCTTTAGCAAAATTGAAAGATATGGAGGTGCATAATATGAGTAAAAAAGAACAACCCAATTATTATGCAATAATACCTGCAACAGTTAGGTATGACACTAATTTGAAATCTGCCGAAAAATTATTATATGGAGAAATAACATCATTAGCCAATAAAAATGGTTATTGTTATGCTCAAAATAAGTATTTTGCAGATTTATATAATGTAACAGCCGTCTCAATTAGTAGATGGATTTCACATTTACAACAACTTGGATATATAAAAACAGAAATCATAAGAAATGAAAATAAAGAAATAATATCAAGAAATATATATATTGTAGATATACCCTATTATCAAAAAAATCAATACCCCTATATACAAAAAAGTAAAGAGGGTATTAACAAAATTGTTAAAGATAATAATATAAAATATAATATAGATGATTTATTTTATTTAATTATAAATAATAGTAACGAAATTCCACAGGAATTTTTAACAATAATTGATAGACTAGAATTTAATTATGATTCTTATATGATTGAATATATGAAGCAAGATAAAATTAATATGATAAAAAATATTATATATGTATTATATAACTTATATAATAGTAATTTTGAATTTATATTGCAAAATATCAATAGAGAGCGTTTAATAAATTTATATTTTATAGCAGTAGATAATAAACCAGATAATTTTTTTAATTATTATAAGAAATCTATTATAAATGAAAGCACAAACTATAAAAAGAAGTAAATTTTACAGTAACAAAAAATATGACAAAATTGACTTTTTTTAATAGAGAAATTTGGCATATTTCACTTTGCAAGAAAATGCTTATATTTCAAGTGTTCTATAACTTTAATTATATAGTTTTTGAAGTGGAGGTAAGTATTCAATAGCGTATGCTATGGAATATCTTACCAACGGACAATTTATTGATAAATTATTAGTTTGTATTGGAGGTGGTAAAACTGAGTTATTTTCCGAAAAATGAAGATGAGATTTCTTTGATAAAATTTATTGCAAAATATCAGTACCTAAATGTAAGTGATGCAAAGTATTTTTTTGATAGTAGTAGATATTATAGAAATAGAATAAAAACTTTGATAGATAAAAAATTTTTAAGAAAAATTAAATGGATACTAGTGTTAGGCGAATCAGGAATTCAATATGCAAAATTATTAAACTTTGAATACAACAAATTAAATAAAAATAAAAAATATAGAGAAAGATTATTAAAACTAAGTAATATAGCTGCTTTTTATCATAATTGTAAAACAGTAAATTTTACTCCTTCATTTGCAATAAAAGATAAAATGGTATTTACAACAACAGGCAGAAGATTTATAGGAATATTTGATATAAACGGATTTGAATACTTAACATATAAAATTCTTAAAGAACATGATAATAAATATATTGAATCTGTAGCTTTTGATATACAAAAAGAAATAAAATATAAAAATATTATTCTTTTAGTAAATGATATAAATAGAATAGATTTGAGCTATTTTGCTTTTGGAAAAAATCAAATATTAGTAATTGAAGATAATGATACTAATAGAGAAAAATTAAAATATTTACATAGCATAAGATGGAAAGAACTTGTAAATAAATGCTATAATGAAGTTTATTTATCAAAATATAATTTTTGCGAATATACAGATAATAAAGATAAATTTATTAATACATTTTATTTTATAGATACTGAAAAAATTACAAGATTTAAATATTTTATAATGGAGAGTGCCACTAAAAGAGCTTATATTATTTGTAATTCAGAACTGGAAGTAAGATTAAAAAGAGAGTTGCCTGAGGCTAATTATTGTGTTGTAGATTTGGAAAAATATATTGATAAAGAGCCAAAATATTATTATTGATAATTGAATAACAATAAATTATCCAATATTATTTATTAAAAAATACACCAAAGTATATAATTTTGAGAAAATTTATGATAAAATACAAATCATAAATAGTAAGTTGTAGGGGAGATAGTATAATGAAATGTAGTATAGAATATGTTGGTAAACTTAGAAATGGAATTCCACAATATTATTGTACAATTTATAAATCTTTTGCTTCTGACAAAAAAGGAAATAAACTTGGAGAGTGTCTGTGTAATAATAAAAAGGCATATGATAATCGTATAAATATACAAGATAGCCATATTGAAAGTATAAAAATTATTTATGAAGATATTTTAAAAAATACTATACCAAAAATAATTATAAATGATAAAGTGTTTGATGGTGTTTTAGAATATAATAATTCTATTTTAGGTTACAAAGATTTAGGTGGTATTATGCTATCAAAATTAAATAGTATTTCTTTAGAAAAAGTAAAATGTAGTTATTGTAACCATTTTCATTCTGATAATGGAAAATTTGCTTATACACCACATAGAACTCATTTATGTTTATATTGTGGGCATCTATTTAAAGTTAAAGAAAAAAATATAGGAAACGAATTTGATATTATTTATAATATTCCTAACATTAAATTAAACAATGAGGTAGTTTGTATTAAAAATAGTTGTTGCATTGAATATGACTTGTTATCAGGTTTATTTCATGTAAATAGTAAAAATGCCGATAAGATTTTTATTAAAGATAAAGAAATAAGTATTATTGAATTTCTCAATAATGCATTAGAAAATGAATTTTAGGTAAACGATAAATTATAGGTAGTGATAGATAATGTGTTAAAATTATTCGTGTTTAATCATATAATGAAGGCAAGAATTAATAATTTATTTGGAGGATATATGAACAAAGAAATTAAATTTTCAGATTTTTTAGACTTAACTGAGGAATTTGAACTTAATGGAAAAAGTAAGATAGACAAATTAAATCTATTAAAACTAAATGAATACAAAGATATATTAAAGGTTGTAAGAGATATAAATAATAATATTTATATTTTAATATACACATCTGAAAATAATATTCTTATACCTTGTACTTCTACAAGTGAACTTAATCAGATAACTAAAAGTTTAATTTTGAATTATGAATATTATAAAAAATATGGAAAAGATAGAATAGGAACAGATTCAAAACAAGAAACAGAAATTTCTATTGAAAAAGATTATATTTCAATTAATTTAAATAAAGTAAAACAGATTATAAATGAAATTATTTCTAAATATACTATCAATTATAAACGGTAATTCGGGTTTGATAATAAAAGTAGCTTTAACTAATGAAATTTTAGAAAAAATAAAAGAAGGAACTGAAATAACCGAAGATATAATAAAAGACTTTATTTATGAAATTTTGAAAATGCTTGATGAAATACAATTATTTAATTTACCAAATGAAAAACAAAAAGAAGAAATAAATCAGTTAATAAAATTAATGAATAAAACTCTAATGAGAAATAAGCCAACAATAGTTTCATCAATTAACGAATTAAAATTTGAAGAACAAGAATTTTTAGAAGATAAAATAATATTAGAAAAAATGATTGCTGATGTAACTATTTCTAAACAGGATGATAAACCATTATTAGATCTTTCTAGAGTTGGATACTCTAATATTGCACAGAATTACTTAATTGAACATATTTATACAGGAAATAAAAAATTTTCAATAGAATATTTAAAAGAATTACAAACATATAAATATGGAGGTTTTTTTCATTATGCAAATTTATTAAGAGGTAATTTTTCAGAAATAGAGAAAACATATATAGATCAAACAAGAAAAAAAGAATTATCAAATTATTTATCATTTAAACATGTAATATTAATTCCAGAAGTAGTTAAACAAATAATTAATTTGCAAAGATTAATGCAAATAATGCCAGAAAGAAAATATGACATCATTATAAATAGAATAGAAGGAGCTACATCTAATTCTATAAATAGAACTGAAACAGCAGGTTTTTTATCTTTTTCATCAAGTGATAATATTGAGATTGTACCTGGACGTACATCAGAAAATGGGATAGATTATTATAAAATGATATTACCTAAAAATATAATGTGTTTACCAATAGAATTAATAGACGAAGAAACAGTAAAAAATGCAGGATTTCAATGTGAATTTTTGATGCCATATTTTTCATATGATATTTTAAGTTTAAAAAATGATGGAGAGAATAGAAAAATAACAATTGGAAATCCCAAAATTAAAGATATTAGGCAATTACTTTTAATAAGACTTAAACAATTACAAGAATATGCAAAAAATAATCCAAAATGTACAGAACAATTACAAGAAGATATAAAGGAAGCTATAAAAATAGTTGAAATATGTTTAGAGAATAAAAGTAATGCTATATATGATACAAAAAATACAGTAGAAGAAAGATAGCTATTATAATTGCTATCTTCTTTTTCAATTTTATTAATCTTCTAATTTACTATTTCGTAATCTCCTTATGATAACTTTCTAAGGATTTATAAACTATTAGCTTTAATCTTTTTAATATATTTATTCTTTTGTATCTTTAATTTGTTAGATTTGTACTGACAAAGGTTGCTAAAAAAAATTATACAATATTATTGCATATTTAAGATTATGAAGGGAATATTGTATATATGAAAAGCAAAAAATTAAATGGAAAAGCTAATATAATAGGTAAAAATATACAAAAAAATAGATTGCAATGTGATTTATCTCTTAGACAGTTAAGTGATAAACTTTCTTTGTATGGAATAACATTATATCACTCTGACATTTTTGATATAGAAAACTATAATCGCTTAGTCAAAGATTTTGAGCTTAAAGCCATTTGTAAAGTCCTTAAAATCACCTATGAACAAGTATTTAAAGATACTGACAAAGATTATTTAGCATAGTTTAAATAGTTTTTATATATTGTTAGATATGTACTTACAATATAAATAAAAAAATATAATCATAATTACAGTCCATTTCTACATTTAGAGCAAATAGTTTTATTATGATAAAAAGTCAAATCTTCCATACTATTACAGAAAACACATTTATTATAAACCTTTTTTAATAATATGCCATCTTCTTGTGTAAGAAAATCGACTTTGTCATGTTCTCTCAAATCATATTTTTCTCTCATATCTGATGGAACAACTACCCTACCTAAATGATCCATTTTTCTAAAACCATTTTCATTCATTTTGAACTCCTTTCTCTTATAATAAAACTTTATTATAGAAATTGATTAAGTGTGTATATTATTATATAAATAGTAGTTTCATATATCAAAAATTAGTTCATTTTAATAGTATATATTATTTCTATATAAACTTAATAAAAAATATAATTTTCATTATATTTTTATACATTATACCATAAATCTCTAAAAAGTAAATATGTAACATTTATTTTTATATAAATTATAAATGTTATACCTTGTTATAAATTTCATTAATTTAAATTATACTAAAAATGGGTGATTAAATGTTAGATGTTGAAAATAGCAATGAATTTAAAAGTAAAACTTTAGGGGAGAATATAAAATCTATAAGAAAAAAAGCTAAATATACCCAAGAAGATTTTTCAGAAAAGTTAGGAATTACACCGCAATTCTTAAGTTCTGTTGAAAGAGGAATAAATGGTATTAGTTTAACAACAGCAATTAAAATAATTAAAATCACACATTGTTCTCCTATGTCTTTATTTAAAGGTATTGTAGAAATATCTTCTATTGAAGATAAATACGAATTGTTGGCTGATGATGATAAAAAAGTTGTTGAAAAAATGATAAATTATTTAATGGAGAGAAAATAATTAACTTATAATAAAAAATAAAGTTATTAAAGATAAAAAAATTTGACTTTTTAAAATTATTCGAGTATAATAATTATAAAGATGAGCGACCACAGAAACGTGGCGTGTCGCTAAAGAATATATTTTATAGATACATCTCTAACGGCCAGACAGAGATGTGTTTTTTTTGTTGTCTAATCTTCTTATTGTAACAACTAAAGTTACAAATAAGGCAACAGCTACAACAGTTACTATTGCAAGTTCACTAATTAGTATGTAAATAAAAAGTAAATAGACTTGTTCAAATAACATATGCATCGCCTCCTTTCATAAAGGAGCGACACGCCACACTCTGTTTTGCTCATCTTCTTGTACTATTATACTTATATACTCACTATAAATCAAGCGAACAACCTATTTTTTTTGAAAAAGCACATACATTTTTAATAAATATATAAATCATATACATAAAAATAAATATCATAAATTATAATAAAAAAATTTTCTAAAAATCTAAAATTCCATACTAAAAGAGCTTAAAAACATTTATATATCAACGAAAAAAATTTTTTAGGCGTGCTTATTGAAATTAATAATAAAAGATTATAAAATAATATATGAGAGAGGAAGTGATTGCAAAAAAATTAATAAAGAAATATAGTGTTTTAAAAAAATTTGCCCTTCAATAAGGCAGTTTATTATAAATGTGCCTAATCTATATATGGAAGTGATATAAATGAATGAAAATTTTAATGAAAAAATAGGATTAAATGTTAGC
>CAQPRV010000125.1 GCA_948857205.1 uncultured Clostridia bacterium | reverse complement strand
TATACCACCCCTTTTTGCCTCCAATGATATCACCCAAAATGTTGCTTGCCAACAATAAAGTTTCAAATCAACAAAATCGGTCTTAACAAAAACACATTCCACAGAAAATTCTTTCAGAATTTTTGCGGGCGAACAAAAACGCGACATTTAAGTAAGTTAAAAGGTCAAGATATTCTAATCATGTCGCTTTTGTTCTAATAATTTTTTTACTCTGTCTCTAAAATAATTAAAGAAGGAAAAGTAAATGGAAGAAGATATATTAATAGATGAATTAAATGTTAGTGAAAAAGTTAAAAGAGTTTTAAAAAAGTTAGGATTTAAATATATTAATGAATTTGAAGAGATAAATATAAGGAACATTGAAGAATTAGAGAAACTTGGAGAAAAATATATTATTCAATTAGAGGAGGAATTATATTCATTAGGAATAGATCTTGTAGATAATGATGAAACCTTAAATAAGTGTAAAGAATGGAGAAGAACACAAGGAGTAAATTATACAGTAAATAATAATAAACAAGAAAAAGGTGAAAATAATACTCCTAGAGATAAAAACAAAAATGGATTGGAGAGAGAAGAATGAAAGTAATCATAGCGGCAGCTGGTACAGCTGGTCATATTAATCCAGGCTTGGCAATAGCAAATAAAATAAAACAAGAAGATAACAATTCAGAAATTATATTTATTGGAACATCAAGAGGATTAGAAAATGATTTAGTACCTAGAGCAGGATATGAATTAAAAAAAATAGATGCATATGGTTTAAGTAAAAAAATTTCAATTGATACCTTAAAAAAACTTTATAAAACTGTTAGAGGTTTTAGTCAAGCAAAAAAAATAATAAAAGAATTTAAACCAGATATAGTAATAGGTACAGGTGGTTATATTTGTGGAGCAGTTATCAGTGCTGCACATAAATTAGGAGTACCAACAATGTTACATGAAAGTAATGCATTTCCTGGAAAAGCTATAAAAATGCTTGCTAAAAAAACTAATACTATATTAGTATCTTTTGAAGATGCCATTTCTAGAATAAAAGGTTCATCAAATATAGTATATACAGGTACTCCTGTAAAAATTACAAAAAAAGAATATTCAATAGAAAAAAAGAAAAAGATAATTGAAGAATTAGGACTAAAAGAAGCTGAACCAATAGCTTTAGTTTTTGGTGGAAGCCAAGGAGCAAAAACAATTAATGATGCTATTATGAAACTGATAGAAAATAATTTGAATAAAAATTATCAAATTATATGGGCAACTGGTCCAAAGCAATTTGATATTATAAAAGAAGAATTGCAGAAAAATAAAATAAATATAAATAATATTTCGAAAATAAAAGTTTTGCCATATATTTATAATATGGAAGAAATAATGAATGTTGCTGATGTAATAGTAGCCAGAAGTGGTGCAATGACAATTACAGAGATATCTAATTTAGGAAAACCATCAATTTTAGTGCCATTACCAAATGTAAGCCATAATCATCAATTATTTAATGCTAAGGTACTTGAAAATATAGGTGCAGCAAAAATCATTTTAAATGATGAAATGGAGGAGAATATATTAAATAAATGTATTGAAGATATTGTATTACATAAAAATAAAATAAAAGAGATGGGTGAAAATGCCTTAAAAATTTCTACTAATAATTCAGAAGAAAAAATATATAAAGAAATCAAAAAATTAGTAAAATAGAGGTCAAAAAATGTTTAAAAATATTCAATTTAAAATTATACTTGTATTCTTTTTAATAGGTATAATAATTATTAGTGGATTAGGAATTTTTTTTCTTAATTCAATTAATAATATAAATATACAAGTCCAAGATGGACAAGTTCAAGAGATACAACAAATTACTGATATTTTAAATCAGCTAAATATAAATACAAAAAATATATTAATAATTGTTAGTATAGTTTTTGTAGTAATAGGCTTGTTAATAGCAATTTTCTTATCGAGATTTGTAATATATCCCTTGAACAAATTAATTCAAAGTGCAGAAAAGATAACTGATGATGAGAATTTAAGTAAAACGAACACTAAAGGAAAGAAGAATAAAGATGTAAAGGATTTAAAAAATGTATTTGGGATTATGACAACAGAACTTAAGGATAAGTTAAGTGAGGTTTCTACACAAAAGAATCAAATAGAAACAATCTTGCTTCATATGACTGATGGAATTATAGCCTTTAATATGAAGGGAGAGATTATTTTAATTAATCCAGCAGCTAAAAAGTTTTTAAGTATAGGACCTGAAGATAATACTTTTGAAGACATTTTTAAGAAATTTGAATTAAACATTAATATGGAAAAAATTATATATTTGGAAAATTGGACGTCAACTGAGCAAAGAATCAAAGTAGAAGATAGATATGTAAATGTGTTTTTTGCGCCTTTTAAAAATGAGACAGATAGACCTAATGGAGTGATTGCAGTTATTCAGGACATTACAGAACATGTTCAATTAGATAACATGCAAAAGGAATTTGTGGCAGATGTTTCACATGAATTAAAAACGCCAATTACATCAATAATGGGATATGCAGATACTTTATTAGAAGGAGAATATGATAAAGAAACACAAGAAAAATTTTTAAATGTTATTGCTACTGAAGCAAGAAGAATGGCAAGACTTGTAACAGATTTACTAACCTTATCAAGATATGACAATAATAAAAAAGGTACACAAAAGGAATCTTTTGATTTAGGTGATTTAGTTAAGAGTTGCCAAGAAAAATTAGAAATAGAAATTAAAAAGAAAAATCATAATGTTAGTTGTTTTGTTACTGCTGATGTTCCTCCAGTTTTCGCAAATAGATATGATATTGAAAGAGTTATTTTAAACATTTTGACTAATAGTATTAAATATACTCCAGAAAAGGGTGAAATTAAAATTTATGTTGGCTTTGTATATAATGATGCTTATATAAAAGTTTTTGATAATGGTATTGGTATTCCAGAAGAGGACTTGAGTAGAATTTTTGAGAGATTTTATAGAGTAGATAAAGCTCGAACAAGAGAAATGGGAGGAACTGGATTAGGTCTTTCTATTGCGAAAGAGATTTTAGATAAAAATGGTGGAACTATTGATATTAAAAGCGTTGTAGGACAAGGTACAGAGGTAGTTATTAGAATTCCTACAAAAAATTAATAAAATATATAATATAATTAGATAAAAAACAAGTAAAATAACTTTTACTTGTTTTTTGTCAGATTTATAATGTTACAGTAATTATTTTGAAATTCCTAAAGATTATTAAGATAATATTATGAGGTTTCAAAAACTTTTGTTATGCATTAAAATTTATATAATAAGGACAGAAAAAAATAAAAAACGTCAAAATAAATGAAGGATTTATGTAAAATGCGTCGAATAATATAATAGTATACAAAAAAATGAAATATTATAAAAGAAAGTGAGGAAAAAATGCCACGATATAGTGATGAAATAATAGAAGAAGTACGACAAACAAACGATATAGTAGACATCATATCACAATATATGCATTTAAAAAGAAGTGGAAGAAACTACTTTGGGTTATGTCCATTTCATAGTGAAAAATCACCATCATTTTCAGTATCACCAGATAAACAAATATTTCATTGTTTTGGATGTGGAGTAGGAGGAAATGTATTTACCTTTCTAACAAAAATAGAAGGAATAAACTTTATAGAAGCAGTACAAATATTAGCAGAAAGATCAAACATACAACTACCAACCATAGAAAACAAAGGAGACATAGCAAAAGAAGAACTAAAAGCAAAAGTGTACAAGGTAAACGAATTTACAGCAAACTATTATCATGATAACCTATATAAATCAGAAGCAAAAATAGCACAAGAATACATCAAAAAAAGAAAACTAACAAATGAAACCCTAAAATCATATAAAATAGGATATTCAGGTAAATTTGACGAACTGTATCAAGCATTAAAAAAAGAAGGATTTCAAGAAAAAGAAATTCTAGAATCAGGATTAGTAAATAAAAACGAAAATGGAAAATACATTGATAGATACAGAAATAGACTAATGTTTCCAATATGTGATGTACGAGGAAGAGTAATAGCCTTTGGTGGACGAGTACTAGATGACTCAAAACCAAAATATATCAACTCACCAGAAAACATAGTATATAGCAAAGGAAGACATTTATTTGGACTAAACGTAGCAAAAAGAGGGGACACCAAAAAGATACTAATAGTAGAAGGATATATGGACGTAATATCACTACATCAAAGAGGAATAACAAATGTAGTAGCAGCCTTAGGAACTGCACTAACACAACAACAAGGTTGGTTACTAAGAAAAAACACAGAGCAAATAATACTAAGTTTTGATTCAGACGAAGCAGGTCTAACTGCAAAAATGAGAGCATTAGACATCATGCAAAATATGGGGTGTGACATAAGAATCTTACAGATGGAAGGAGCAAAAGACCCAGACGAATACATTATAAAATATGGAAATATAAGATTTCAAAATCTAATAGAAAAGGCAATATCAGTCATAGAATTTAAAGTAAAAATTTTAAAAAAAGATTTAAACCTAAACAACACAAGTGATAAAATAAAGTTTTTAAATGAAATAGCAAAATTAATATCCAAAATAGACAACACAATTGAAAAAGAAATATATATAGAAAAAATAGCAAAAAACTATAATATTTCAAAAGAAGCAATAAATGCAGAAGTAAACAAACTAATATATGTCCACACAGATAAGGTAAAAGACTTAGAAAAGACAAGACCAACAATAATAAAACATCAAGAAATACATGATGAAGTGCCAGAAACAATAATAAGGCGAGAAAATACAGTATTAGCAATATTATTAATGGGGGATTTAAATATTTTTCAAGTTATAAAACATAATATAAATGTAGAAGATTTTAAAGAAAAAATAAATCGAGAAATAGCAAAAAAGTTGTATGAAGAATTTGAAAAGGGAAATAGTAATATTAATGGAATATTAGATAAATTAGATGAAGAAGAACAAAATCATATAACCATGATAATGGCTGATGATTATGAATTAAAAGACCTTGAAAAGGCAATAGATGACATAATACAAAGTTATAGAAAAGAAAGAATTAATCAAAGAAAATTCCAAATTCTAGAAGAATTGGAAAAGACAGACATAAGTACAGAAGAAAAGAGAAAATTAGAAAAAGAGCTAAGTGAAATTATTATTACATTAGCTAAGATTAAATAGGGGTGAATTATTACAATGTCATGCAAAAAAGAATTAAAAGGAAAAGAAGAAGACAAAAATAAAGTAGGGGAAGAACAAGAAAAAGAAAACAAAATAGAAAAAATGGAAAAAGCAAGAAAGGTAGCGAAAGAAAAAATAAGCGAAAAAAATAAGCAAGAAAATAAAGGCGAAGAAGGAAACAACGATATAAAAGATGAAAAAGTAAACATAATATTAAAAAAAGCAAAAGAAAAAGGAACAATAACCTATGGAGATTTAGCTTTAGAATTAGATGATGTAAATCCAGACCAAATCGATAAAGTATTTGATGCTTTTGAAGAATTAGGTGTAGATTTATTAAGTGATGATGGAGACGAAGAACCAGATATTGAAGATTTAAAAGAAGTAGAAGAATTAAAACTTGACGAAATAACAGAAACAACCTATGAAGGTATAAATGTAGATGATCCAGTAAGAATGTATTTAAGAGAAATAGGAAGAATACCATTATTAACATATGATCAAGAATTAGAGCTAGCCAAGAAAATTTTAGAAGGAGATGAAGAAGCAAAGAAAATGCTTGCTGAATCAAATTTAAGATTAGTAGTTAGCATAGCAAAAAAATATGTTGGAAGAGGAATGCTATTTTTAGATTTAATACAAGAAGGAAATATGGGATTAATAAAAGCAGTAGAGAAATTTGATTATACAAAGGGATTTAAATTTAGTACTTATGCAACATGGTGGATAAGACAAGCTATAACAAGGGCTATAGCAGACCAAGCAAGAACAATAAGAATACCAGTACACATGGTAGAAACAATAAACAAATTAATTAGAACATCAAGACATTTATTACAACAATTAGGAAGAGAACCAAGTCCAGAAGAAATAGCGCAAGAAATGGAAATACCAGTAGAAAAAGTAATGGAGATTCAAAAAATTGCACAAGACCCAGTATCATTAGAAACTCCAATAGGGGAAGAAGAAGATAGTCATTTAGGAGACTTCATTCAAGATGATGATTCACCAGCACCTCATGATGCAGCAGCATATACACTATTAAAAGCACAACTAGAAGAAGTAATGGAAACTTTAACAGCAAGAGAAGCAAAAGTATTAAAATTAAGATTTGGTTTAGAAGATGGAAAAGCAAGAACACTAGAAGAAGTTGGACGTGAATTTGATGTAACACGTGAAAGAATTAGACAAATCGAAGCAAAAGCACTTAGAAAATTAAGGCATCCAAGTAGAAGTAAAAAACTTAGAGACTACATGGCATAACATGGAGGAAAATAATGAATCAAATAGTAGAATTAATCGAATATATAACATCAATTCAAATAATAGATATTCTAATTTCTATAGCAATAATACTATTTTTTAGAATTTTTAGCTCAGTTCTATCATATATCATTATTAGAATGTTTAAATTTAGAATAAAAAATTCAAAAAAAATAAAAGAAAGTGCTTTTTACAAGCCATTAAAAGTATTTTTTATATTATTAGGTTTTTATATTGCAATATTATTTTTAGAAAGACCATTAAATATTAGTGAAAAACTTATGAAGTTATTCACAATAGTATTTGAAATAGTTAGTATAATTACCTTTGCAAGAGGGCTGGCAGAAAGCTTTACACCAAAATCAACATTAGTAAATACATTAAAAGAAAAGCTCAATAAAGATGATGATGACACAATGTTTGATTTTATACTAAAAATAGTAAGAGCAGTTATATATATAATAGCTGGATTTATTGCTATAACATTATTAGGAGTGAATTTAAATGGGTTAGTAGCAGGTTTAGGAATTGGTGGAGTAATAGTAACACTTGCTGCGCAAGATACTGCGAAAAACCTATTTGGTGGATTAGTAATCTTTATGGATAAGCCTTTTGTAGTTGGGGATTGGATTCAAATGGATAACTATGAAGGTACAGTAGAAGATATTACATTTAGAAGTACAAGAATACGTACATTTGAAAACTCTTTAGTAAATATACCAAATTCAATTATATCAAATTCATCAATTATAAATTGGAGTAAAATGGAGAAAAGAAGATATAGAACAAATTTATGCATACAAATAGATACACCCTTTGAGAAATTAGAAAAATTTAAAATAAGAGTAGAAGAAATGTTACAAGAAAGAGAAGCAATTTATGATGATTCTATAATTGTGAAATTTGATGAAATAAATGATAATGGAATAAACATATTAGTTTGTAGCTATACAGATTCAATTGATTATCCAAGCTATTTAGCTGAAAAGGAAAATATCAACTATAAGATTATGAAAATATTAAGAGAAGAAGATATTGAACTAGCTTACGATACAAAAACAGTTTATGTAAAAAAACA
The DNA here is from genome assembly GCA_948857205.1 of uncultured Clostridia bacterium. Classification (GTDB taxonomy): domain Bacteria; phylum Bacillota; class Clostridia; order TANB77; family CAG-508; genus CAG-269. Next base: position 8,548 of record CAQPRV010000125.1, on the reverse strand, counting down.
GAATTAGAAATTGGAAATGATATATATTATAATCTTCATTAATATTGTTACAAAATTTTAATAAATTTGAAAGAGTTTAGTTTGTACACAGTGTAAACTGGGTACATTTCTTAATTTAAGCATTTTTATGTGTACAAATAAGTTAATTATAATAAATATTTATTTAGATTTCATATATAAGTTTGTTAATTATAGAGAGGTGAATTAAAATGTCAGATAAAATAATGAAATTTTTAGCATATAATAAAAAAGTTTTAGTAATATGTGCAAATACTACAGAAATGGTAGAAAAAGCTAGAATAACACATGACTTAAGTCCAGTAGCAACTGCAGCTTTAGGAAGAGTAGTAACAATGGCATCTATTATGGGCACAGAAATGAAAGGTTCACATGATAAATTAACATTGCAAATCAAAGGTTCAGGACCTTTAGGGATGATGGTAGCAGTTGCAAATAATTTTCCGAGAGTTAAGGCCTTTGTATCAAATCCTTATGTAGATATACCTTTAAATGATATGGGAAAATTAGATGTAGGAGTAGCTGTTGGAACACAAGGGTATATTAATGTAATAAAAGATGTAGGAATGAAAGAACCTTATGTTGGTATATCTCCTTTAGTATCTGGAGAGATTGCAGAAGATTTTGCTAATTATTTTATGAATTCAGAGCAAAGAGAATCAGCAGTTGCTTTAGGAGTTTTAGTAAATAAAGATGGAGTAAAATCAAGTGGAGGTTATTTAATTCAATTAATGCCAGGAAGCACAGAGGAAGAAATCTCAAAAATAGAACAAGCAGTTTTTAAAGCTGGTGCAATGTCAAAAATGTTGGATAAAGAAATGAGTTTACATGATATTGCAAAGAAAATAACTGATGATGACAATATAGAAATAATTGAAGATAAAATAGTTCCAATTTATGAGTGCGATTGCTCTAAAGAACATATGGCAGATGGCTTACTTACTATTGGAAAAGAAGAATTAGAAGATATTTTAAGAAAAGATGGGAAGGCAGAACTAGTTTGTCATTTTTGCAATAAGAAGTATGACTTTAATAAACAAGAATTAGAAGATTTACTAAAATGTTTAACATGATTTTGAGTGATTATGAAACTAGTAGATAATTTAATAAAGGTCAGAAGAATTGTTATGCAAATATTGACAAAAAGAGAGCAAGAAAATATAATAATATAAGTAAAAGAACAAATAAGAAAACCAAAGATTTTCTTTAATTTGTTCTTGCCCGATTTGAGTTTTCGACTGTAAGGAGAAAATCTCAAAGGGCTAGCGATTGTAGCTTTTATACAATAGGAATATAAATTAAATTTATAAGATTATTAATAGGAGGAAAAAAATATGGAGAAAGAAATTTTGATTTTTGGACACAAAAGTCCAGATACAGATACAATATGTTCAAGTATAGTTCGTGAAATATTAGACAAAAAAAAAGGTATAAATAATACAAAAGCAGTTAGATTAGGAAAATTAAATAAAGAAACACAATATGTATTAAATTATTTAGGAATAAAAGAACCAGATTTAATCGAAAAAATAGATGAAGGGCAAGAAGTTATATTAGTAGATCATAATGACTTTTCACAAAGTGTAGATGGAATTGAAGATGCTAAAATAATAGAAGTTGTTGATCATCATAGAATAGGTAATTTTAGAACTTCTGAACCATTATATTATACTGCAAGACCATATGGATGTACTGCTACAATTTTATTTGAGGAATTTAAGAATTTAGGGCTTGAAATAGATCAAAAAGAAGCAAAACTTATGGCTAGTTGTATAATTTCAGATACATTATTATTAAAATCACCAACAACTACAGAGCATGATAAAAAGGCATTAGAAGAGTTGGCTAAAATTGCAAATATAGATATAAATACATATGGTATAGACATGTTAAAAGCAGGAACTGATTTAGATGATTATACTGCTGAGGAATTAGTTAATTTAGATGCTAAAAAAATGGATAGAGATGGAAGAAAGTTTGCAATTGCACAAGTTAATACTGTAGATATTCAAAGTGTAGTAAAAAGGCAAGAGGAATTAGAAAAGGCAATGAAAATTGAAATGGAAAAAAATAACTTAGAATTAATGGTTTTAGCAATTACAGATATATTAAATAGCAATTCCGAAATTATTGCTTTAGGAAAAAATATTGATGAAGTTATAAAAAAAGCATTTGATAAAAAGTTAGAAAATAATAGAGCCTTTTTAGAAGGAGTAGTTTCAAGAAAAAAACAATTATTACCTAATATAGATAAAAATATTTAATAAAAAAACATGTAGAAAAAAAGTTAATTTTCTACATGTTTTTTATTAAACATTAACATATCTATCAATTATTTTCCAAACTTCTTCTTGATATATTTTTCTTTCAGAAGAAAATGGAAGAGTAATAATATCTCCAATAGGATTAATAGATTTTTGCAAGTCTATTACTGCTTTTTCAACTTTAGTAACTGCAATTTTATCTGCTTTATTAGCCAAAATTATAAAAGGTAATCCAGATGAAATTATATAATTGTACATTAATTTATCATTTGCAGTTGGAGTATGTCTAATATCAATTAAAAAAATAATAAGTGATATTTCGTTTCTATTAAATAAGTAATTTTCTATAAATTTTCCAACTTGATCTTGTTCTTTTTTTGACATCTTACTAAAACCATAGCCAGGTAAGTCTACAAAGTAAAAGATATCGTCAATATTATAGAAGTTAATTTGTCTTGTTTTGCCAGGTTCACTACTTGTTCTTGCTAATTTTTTTCGATTAATCATGGTATTAACGAAACTTGATTTTCCAACATTAGATTTTCCTACTAAAACTATTTCTGGTAGTCCACTTTTAGGATATTGATTTGAGCTAACTGCTGAAATTTCAAAGTTCGGATTTTTTACTAACATTTTATTCTCCTTTTATTTTTCTATATCTTTATCTAAATATATGTTTATTAAATGTTTTATATTATTTATTTTTTTATTATTTTATCTAGTCCACCCATATAAGGTCTTATAACTTCTGGAATTATTATACTTCCATCTGGCTGATAGTTATTTTCGATAATTGAAATTAGCATACGAGGAGGTGCTACAACTGTATTATTTAAAGTATGTGCAAAGTAATTTCCATTTTCTCCTTTTATTCTAATTCCAAGTCTACGTGCTTGAGCATCTGTTAGGTTTGAACAACTTCCAACTTCAAAGTATTTTTTTTGTCTTGGTGACCATGCTTCAACATCACAAGATTTTGCTTTTAAATCTGCTAAGTCTCCACTACAACATTCAAGAGTTCTAACAGGTATGTTCATACTTCTAAAAAATTCTACTGTATAAGACCACATTTTGTTATACCATTCCCATGAATTTTCTGGTTCACATACAACTATCATTTCTTGTTTTTCAAATTGATGTATTCTATATATTCCACGTTCTTCAATTCCATGTGCACCTTTTTCTTTTCTAAAGCATGGAGAGTATGAAGTCATTGTATATGGCATGTCTTCTTTTTTTAAGATTTGATCTTTAAATTTACCAATCATAGAGTGTTCACTTGTTCCAATTAAGTATAAATCTTCTCCTTCGATTTTGTACATCATTGCATCCATTTCTTCAAAGCTCATAACTCCTGTTACAACATCACTACGAATCATATAAGGCGGAATACAATATGTGAAACCTTTATTAATCATGAAGTCTCTTGCATAGGTTAGGATAGCAGAATGTAATCTTGCAATATCTCCAATTAGGTAATAAAATCCTTGACCAGCAACTCTTCTAGCACTATCTAAATCAAGTCCACCTAAATTTTCTAATATTTCACCATGAAAAGGTATTTCATAGTCTGGAACAATAGGTTCACCAAATTTTTCTATTTCTACATTTTCACTATCATCTTTACCAATAGGAACTGAATCGTGAATTATATTCGGTATTTTCATCATTTTTTCTTTGATTTCTTCTGCATAAGTATTTTCTAGTGATTCATTTTTTGATAATTCTTCATTTATTTTTGTTACTTGTTTTTTTATTCTTTCTGCTTCTTCTTTTTTTCCTTGCTGCATTAAGTCACCTATTTGTGAACTCAATGATTTTCTTTGATTTCTTAAATTGTCTCCATTTAGTTTTGTTTCTCGAAATTTTTTATCTAGTTCAAGTACTTCATCTACTAAGTTAAGTTTATGGTTTTGAAATTTTTTCTTGATGTTTTCTTTTACTATATTAGGATTTTCTCTTAAAAATTTAATGTCTATCATATTTTGTTACCTCCTTATCCATATTTTCTACTAATTCGAATCTTCTTTTTTGTCCTGTAACATTATCTGGTCTTTCTGGTATTTCTTCTAAAAACATTTTTTCAGGACGTGTACATATTTCTCTTGTTCCATTAAGATGTTGATATACCACTATTCTTTCTCTAGTTTCCGAGTCTAATCCTACACATATTACATAATAGTAATTTCCTTTAAAATGACAATATATTTCTCCTGCTTCTACATTTTTCATTTTTAATCTCATTCCTTTCTTGAAAGGTACAAAACAGAATGAATAAATTTCCCATTTTTGGATATTATTCAACCTTTAATACGATTCTTTAATTTATCTGATATTATACAATATTTTTTAGGTAATGGCAAGGAAGTAAGGCAATAATTCACATTTTTTAATTATTAATTTATAGTAATATATACACATTTAGAAAAAAAGTAAAAATAGTAAAAATATATCTTTTCTTTTTAAAAAAACTATGTTATAGTATACCAAAAGAGAAAGGAGTCAGAAAATGGAGAAAAAAGAAGAAGTAAAAGATAAAGAAGAAATATTAAAGGAAAAAGAAGAAAACAACAAAGAGGAGAAAGATACAGATATAAAAAAAAAAGATAATAAAAATGAACAAAAAATAGACTTAAAAGAAGAAACAATTAAAACACAGGAAGAAACAAGAACAGAAGAAAAAGCAGAGAAAAAAGAAGAAGTAAAACAAGAAGAACTAAAAGACCAAACCACAGAAGACGAACCAATAAAAGAAGAAAGTGAAAAAGTAGAAAAAATAAAAATTGACACAAATAAACAAGAAAAAGAAGAAAGTAGCAAAGAAAGACAAGAAGTATTAGATAAAAAAGAGCAAAATAAAACAGAAATAAAAGAAGAAATTAATAAAGCAAAGCAAGAGGATGACTCTAAACAGGAAGATAAAATAGTAAATACTGTAAAGGCAGAAAATAAAAAGACTAAAGCTAGTAAACAAAGTAGCAAAAAGTCAAGTAATAAAAACATAGCAAAAGTTATGGCAGTAATTATAGCAGTAGTAGCAATTGCTTTTGGAATATATTTTTTGACATTAAATACATTGAAGATAAGTGCAATAAATGAAATAGATAATATATTTTCAGCTTTAAAATCTGGAGACGAAGAATCAATTAAACAATACTTAGGTACAGAGACTGCTGGAGAAATGTCAGAAAACTTAAATGATTCAAATAGTAAAGAAATGGCTAAAGCAATGTTAAATAAGTTAGAATATGAAATAATATCTACAGATGTAAGTTTTAAAGAATGCGAAATAAAATTAAATATAAGTAACAAAGATCTAAAAAAGGTATTTGAGAACTACATGAAAAAAGTATTTTCATTAGCTATTTCACAAACTTTTGGTAAAATGTCAGAAGAAGATTTTAATGCACAATTATTAGAGAATTTTAAAGAACAATATGAATCAGATAGTGTAGAAACAATTAAAAATGAAATTTCTATAAAATTAACTAGAGAAAATGGAAAATGGAAAATAAATTCGGATGAAAATAAATTAGTAAATGCTATATTACCAGGATATGAAAGTGTATTGGAAGCGATTAAATAATTAAACATTATTCAATAAATTATTAAAGTAATAAAAAAATAAAACCAGGGTAAACTATAAAAAAGGAGAATAAGATGTTCATTGAAATTATTAAGTTTATAGTTTATTCTGGTTTAATAGTTTTAATTTCAAAATATATACTAGTAAAAACACTAAGAAAGCTTGCAGAGAGTTTAAATTTAAAGCCAAAGACAGTTGGAGATGTTGCTGGATACGCTACTTCAATGCCAGAATTGTTAACTATTTGTGCATCAAGTTTTAATGGACTAGTTGGTGCAAGTATTATAAATGTATTAAGTTCAAATATTATAAATGTAATTCAATATTTACTAGCTATTTTTTTAAATAAAAATCAAAAAGCTTTTAATAATAAAGCATTAAAAGTTGATATTATATTGGTCTTAATTACTATTATTATTCCAATTTTTTTAATATATATGAAAATAGAAGTAAATATTACAATTGTGCCAATTTTTATAATTTTATATGCTTTATTTAATTTTCTAAACAATAATGTCCATAAATTATATCTAAAAAGAGAAGACGAAATTTTAGAAAAACAGATAGAAGAAGAAGAAAAATGGGAAAGAAATAATAGAAGTAAAATTATTAGATATGTGATATATTTGTTGTTTACTAGTATTTTACTATTTATAGTTGGTAATGCGTTAGGTAATGTATTAGAAAGCTTATGTAATATATTTAATATTTCACAAGCAATAATAGGGATTCTCTTAGGATTTATTACAAGTATTCCAGAATTAATTACATTTTTTGAATCTCAAAAACATTATAAAACACATAATATCGATGATATATTAGGAGTTGTTGAAGCAACAAATAATTTATTAACATCTAATATTTTAAATTTGTTTATAATTCAATCTTTAGGCATTATTATATTTTCAATTATGTCACATTAGTATTATGTAAAAATATTAATAATAAAATTATTTAATATTTATATTTACATTATCAACTTATAAATATTATTTGACATTAGAAATTTCAATGGTTTATAAAATTTTAAATAATTTATAAATTTAAATATGTTTGAAAAGGTATAATGTTTATTTTAAAATTATATTGCTTAAATATATTTATTGTGATATTATCTTTTAAGTAATAAGGAAGTTACATAATAAGAGGTGTGCAAATGAAAAAAGTGAAAATAATAGGAACTATAACTATAATAATATTATTACTAATAGTTATAATAGTTGCAATAACAAATAGAGAAAATATACAAAATAATGAAATGGAAAAAAGTGCAGCAACTAAAACTGAGTTTGCAATAGAAACAAAAAATGACAACATAGTATTAGTAAAATTTTATAATCCAATTGGAATAAAAGAGATAAAGTATCCAACAGGAGATATTATATCATGTAATGGAAAAGTAGATGTAGGAGTAGATTGGAAAGTAAGTAAAAATCAAAAATATGAATTTACATTAAAAGATATAAATGATACAGAGAAAAAATATACTTTCTATTCACCAGGAGTACATGTAGAGTTAACAAAGAATGATATAAATATAGATTTAAATAGTGCAAAAAATGTTGTACTAAACAATTTAAATAATAGTTTGGTAGCAACTAGTTTCGTAAATGTTCATGTTGTGGAAGGAGAAAGAAATACAGTGGACAGTAGTACAACAGATATGAGTGAAATACTTAATAGCTGGAGAGAGATAGGATCATCTGGAAAATGGAAAATTGTAAATAAAGAGGGGTATGTTGGGGGAAAATTTCTTGCAAATACTGCGAATCAAAATAGTATATCTGGATTTATTAGCCCTGAAGATAAATATACAGATATAGATTTCGAATTTAGTACTGAGCCACGTAATGGAGATAACGATATTGTTGGAATGCTACGGAAGAGTACAATATGGTTGGTATGGTGATAATTACCTGCAAAAAGCATATATGTTTTGCACAGAGGCACATACAGGTACATCAGTTTGGAAAATGAACTATATGGGACTTTTTAAGACATATTCTTTAGGAAGTATAACATCTAGTGCAACTGGACAACCATTAATTCATTTAATCAGTGGAGGAGGTTGTTGGTGGAAAGGAAAAGGGGAAGTTAGTTCTTGGAAAATGTCTATACATGGTAATACAATACAGGCAGGAGTGAATGGAAGAGTAACACAGGTACAAGATAATGAATTTACTAAGGGAGCATTTGGGTTTTTTACAGTGAGCCAGCCAACAAACTTTTGGAATTTTAGATTAAATACAATAAGAGCACTTACATTACAAGAAATAATTGCAAAAACAATATGGAAAACAGATGAAACAAATGTAATAGTAAACTTCAATAATCAAAAAGAGCAAGAATTAACACAACAAGCATGTGTAAATGCATTTAACAGTAAGGGAATACATTATGAACAAGTAACAAGCTCAGCAAATGCAGGTGATGTAAATACATTTTTAAGTAAAATAGGAAATAGAGGAAAATATGTAGAAAGCTCAAATTATAATACTTACATGAGTCAATTAACTGAATATATAGCAAAGTATGTAAAAGGCAAATAGAAATAAAAAGTAGATGTATTATGAGAAAATTATATAATATTCTTTCATCTGTTTTCCATATTGTTTTTGCAATTATTTCTTGTAATGTAAGTGCTCTTATTGTATTTAATCTAAAATTCCAAAAGTTTGTT
>CAQPRV010000124.1 GCA_948857205.1 uncultured Clostridia bacterium | reverse complement strand
GACTTTTTTATATGATAATAATTTCTAAATATTTTCCAGTTGCATTCGAATTTTCATAAATATTTTAGATATTTTCTTCCTTTATATAAAATAAATTCCCACTAAAAAATCAAGATTTGTAGTACTTAGGTATTAGGTAAATAGCCGTATACTGAACTTTAACTTATCGTTATAGTTAAATAAAAAAATTTAAATTTGTAAAAAAAATACTATTTTGAGTCTTATACTGTAAGGATAAAATCTCAAAAAACTAGCGACTGTAGAGCTTTATAATTAATTTAATGCTAAATTTATTATTTTGTCTAAAAGTTCTTTATATGAAATACCACTTGCTTCAAAAAGTTTCGGATACATGCTAATAGTTGTAAATCCTGGTAAAGTATTTATTTCATTTATATAAATATCTTTAGAATTATCTTCAATAAAAAAGTCTACTCTTGATAATCCTTTTCCATCAATTGCTTTAAAGGCTTTTATTGCTTGATTTCTTATTTCATTAGAAATATCTTCATCAATATTTGCTGGAATATCTGTTTTTGATTCTTTATTATTATATTTTGCATCATAACTATAAAAATCTTCAGCAGAATGTACCTCTCCAATACATGAAGAAATTACATCTTCATTTCCTAATACTGCACATTCTACCTCTCTTCCTTTTATGCTTTGTTCAATTAATACTTTTCTATCAAAATTTGTAGCATATTTTATTTTTTCTTTTAGTTCATTAATATTATTTACTTTACTTATTCCAACACTAGATCCTGAATTTGATGGTTTTATAAACATAGGGAAAGTTAAATCTTTTGTAATTTTCTTAGCTATTTCGTCTAATGGTAGTCTTGTTTCATTAAAATTTTCGTCAATGTATATATATTGATTTTCAAATTCTCTAATATATTTATATCTAGCCTGTTTTAACCCTGCTTTTTCAAATATTATTTTAGTATATACCTTATCCATTCCTACACTAGAAGATAATACACCACATCCAACATATGGAATCTTTGCCATTTCAAACATTCCCTGAATTGTACCATCTTCTCCATATAAGCCATGTAAAACTGGGAATATTAAATCCATTTCTTTTATAAATTTTATTATATTTTCTATCTTCTCCTTTTTATCATTTATTTCTATATTTTCCTCAATCTCAAAATTAATTTTCCACCATTCGCCTTTTTTATCTATATATATTGGTTGTATTTCATATTTTGTCTTATCTATATTATTATATATTGATTTCGCAGATATTACAGATACCTGATTTTCACTTGACATTCCGCCAAAAACTAAACCTATTTTCATAATTATTTTATTACTAATTAAATATTTTTTATATCTAACTAGTATTTTTCCTTTCATATTTTTTATATTTTAATTATATTAATAAGTCTTATCCCAAAATTCCTTTTTTTCAATTTCATTTGCAAGCTCAAAAAATTTCATACCATTTGATGCTTTAAATAATACAATATCACCTTTCTTCAAGTCTTGTTTTAAAAATTCTAATATTTGTTGTTTATTATCAAATTGTAGTATATGTTCCATTCCCAGTTTTCTTGCTTCTTTAGCTATATTTTTTGAATTATCTCCATAACATATTAATAAGTCTATTTTATTTTTTACTACTTCTATTCCAACTTTTCTATGTAAATCTTCCGAATATTCTCCTAATTCTAACATATCTCCTAACACTGCAATCTTTCTATTGTCTTTAAATTCAGATAAATACTCCAAAGTTGCTTTCATAGATTCAAAACTTGCATTGTAAGCATCATTTATTACTTTTATACCATTTTCTAATTGTTTTATATCCATTCTTTTTTGTGTTAATTCAAATTTTTCAATTCCTTCTTTAATATCTTTAGAATCTATTTCTAATACTGTTCCCACTGTAATTGCACATAAACTGTTTAATATAAAATGTTCTCCTCCTACTGGAACTTTTATCTCTTCCCTTTTTCCATTTATTTCACAAATAAATTTACTACTATCTCCATTTAATTCTATCTTCTCCGCATTATAGTTACTTTTGTTTTTTATTCCATAGGTTTTTATATTAAAATTATTTTTATTTTCTATATACCAATTATGTAATAAGTCATTGTCATTGTTTATTATTACTTTTGGATTTTTAGTTCCTTCTAAAATTTCTAATTTTGCTTTTAATATGTTTTCTCTTGAGCCTAAATTTCCAATATGTGATGTTCCTATATTTGTTATTATACAAATATCAGGTTTTGCAATAGAAGTTAATAAACTTATTTCTCCAAAATGATTCATTCCCATTTCTATTACTAGTGCTTCATGCTTTTTTAATTTTAATATTGTAAATGGTAATCCAATATTATTGTTATTGTTGCCTTCTGTTTTTAATGTAAGATATTTTTGTGATACTACTTTTGCTATTATATCTTTAGTGCTAGTTTTCCCAACACTTCCTGTTATTGCTATTACTGGTATTTTATATTTTTCTCTCTTTAATCTTGCTATTTTATATAATGCTTCTAGTGTGTTTTTTACTTTTATTATTGTTTTATTTTTATATTTTTGTTTCTGCTCTTCTGTTATTTCTATGTTTTCAATTATTACACAACTTGCTCCTTTTTTTAGTGCTTCTTCCCAGAATTCACTTCCATCAAAGCTATTTCCTTTTATTCCTATGTATATATCATTTTCTTTTATTTGTCTTGTGTCTTTTGAGAAATTCTCACATTTTAATTCCATGTTTCCAATAATCATTTGTCCTTCTGTTACTTCTATAAGTTCTTTAATATATAAATCATTCATCTTTTTATCCTTTCACTTTTGACATATTTTTCATATTATATTCTTATTCTAAAAAAATGTCAAAAATATTAAGGTAATTGGCAAAAAAATATGCCAAAAGGATAATCCTGATGGCATATTTTATAAAAAATAACTATTAACTTTCAACTGATCTATTTGCTATCTCTATTGCTTTCTTAACGATATTACCACAATCTTTAGATGAAACATTTGCCCAGCTACCACCATCTTTTTTTACTTGTTCATAAACACCTAATTCTTTTGCTATTTCTTCTCTTAAATTTTCAGATATTAACTTACTATTTCTAGACATAATATCCTCCTTGTCATCTTTTACAAAAGATCTCATATATATTTAAATAAAACTTTAATTAAAGTTTTATAATAATATTATCTACAATTATTTAAATTTTATTTTGACATTTTTTAATAAAAATATATATTTTTTTACAAAATATGATATAATAAATTAGATAATGCAAAAGGAGAAACAAAATGAATGTTAAAGAAAAGGATTTAGAAAAAGAAAGAATAGAAACAAATGTAGAAAAATCTAACGAACATAAATCTTTTGAAGAAGAATTTACACCTACAAATAACACAAAAAAATTTTCTATTTCAATTTTTAAAATACTTTTAATAATTATTTTTATTATATTACTAATATCAATACTTATTTTATTTACATATACTTTATTTAACAATAATATAATATCTGGCGTATCTATTAAAGGTCATGATGTATCACACTTAAGCAAATCAGATGCAAAATACCAATTAGAAAAATATATTTCTGAGAACTTACCCGAAGAAATTAAATTAAAACATGGTGACTTTGAAACAACAATTTCAATAGAACAAATAGAAGCAAATTTTGATATAAAAAGAGCAACAAATTCTGCATATGAAGTTGGAAGACAAGGAAACTTTTTGCAAAATAGTTTTTATATATTATCAACCATGTTTGGAAAAGTCAATATAGAACCAAGACTAACTCTAAATAAAGAACAACTTTCAAAAAATCTAGAAGACATATCTACACAACTACCTGATAAAGTTATACAAAGTAGTTACTATATAGAAAATTCTGAATTAATAATAACATCTGGCAAAGAAGGAAATATAGTTGACATTGATGAAACAACAAAACTAATAAAAGATACAATTTCAGACTTTTCTAAAAAAGATAAAACTATTGAAATTGCAGTTAAAACTGAACAACCAGATGAAATAAATATAGAAAAAATTTATAATGAGGTACATAAAGAACCAGTAAATGCATATTACACGAAGGAACCATTTTCAGTATATCCTTCAGAAAATGGTATAGATTTTAACATTTCAATAGATGAAGCAAAATCAATTATTTCTTCTGAAAAAAAAGAAGAATATGTAATACCTTTAAAAATATTATCACCTGCTATTACTACAAATATGATTGGGACAGAAGCATTTCCTGACTTATTAGCAACATATTCTACTCTATATGCTGCTAGCAATAGAAATAGAACTACTAATTTAATTTTAGCAGCAAATAAAATAAATGGTACTGTTATAATGCCAGGAGAAACTTTTTCTTATAATAAAGTAGTTGGAGAAAGAACTATTTCTGCTGGATATAAAGAAGCACCAATTTATGTTCAAGGAAAAGTTGTTGATGGAATTGGTGGAGGTATCTGTCAAATAACTACCACATTATATAATGCAGTACTTTATGCTAATCTAGAAATAGTCCAAAGAACAAATCATCAGTTTGTACCATCATATGCACCTGCTAGTAGAGATGCAACTGTAGTTTATGGAGCAATTGATTTTCAATTTAAAAATAATAGAAATTATCCAATAAAATTAGTATGTTCAGTTGCAAATGGAACTGCAAACTTTCAGATTTTTGGTATGAGGCAAGATGATGATTGCGAAGTGCAAATTAATGCATATGAAACTGGCAGAACTAGGACTGCAATATATTCCGAAGCTTATAAAATTTTGAAAAGGGATGGAAAAATTATATCTCAAGAATTATTGTGTAGAGATACTTATAAAAGACATTAGTTATTGTCATTGGGGACGGAGAATTTTGGCATTTTTTATTATTTAATTTAAAGTATTACAAAAAGTTCTAATTTTTTATTTTGAGACACTTCTAAGCAATCACTCTAAAATTCTAATAAAATTCTTAAAAAATATCTCTTGGAATTTTTAGAATTAAACATTCAAAATAATAAAAAATTAGAAACTTTTTAATAAATCTCTTAAATTATAACTTGCCAAAATTCTCCGTCCCTAATGACACAAAAAACTAAAAATGTATTGAAAAAATTCATTAATAATGTTATATAACATTAACAGGAGAAAATGGAATACTAAAAAGAGCAACAATTGCAGGACAAAAAACAAATGAAGAAACTGCAAAAGAAGAATTAAAATTATTAATAACAGAAGCAAGACTAGATTTAGCAAGTGAAAATCAAATAATAAACCCCAAAATTGAAGATATAGCAAAATGTATAAAAGATAATTATGATACAGAAATAGATATGACAATAACATATAAAAAGACATAATCAGTAATAATAGAAAACAATGGGATAACAACAGAAATAAACTTTGCAGAGATACAATATAAAGGATATAAATTTGTATTAAAAAAAGATTTAACAATAGATGATTCTAATACAAACACAATTAATACTGCAACAGATATAATAACACCAGCAAATTATGGAGAAAATGTAAATTATAGTGCAAATGGTATAGATAATTGGAAAATATTTTTAAATGATGGAAATAATATATATATAATAGCAAGTGATTATGTATTAAGTAATGGAATAATATTGGGAACAGATATAAACAAAGGAGATGGAGAGTATTGTGTAACAGGAAATGATAATAATAATTTCGCTAAATACTTATTAAATTCATCAAACTGGAGTAAATATGCAGAAGGATTTAATGGAGCAATAGCTACAGGAGGACCAACAGTTGAACAATTCTGGTCAAGCTTTAATAAGAAATATAATACAAATTACTCAAATGATATAAATTTATCAACCCATATAGGTTATAGTGACACATTATACTTCCAACATGAAGAACCATGGAATGATTGTTATGGTTACTGGTTAGCTTCAACTACAGATAACAATAATGCAGTATGGCGTGTACATTGGAAAGGTACTGTTGAATATGCTGGTTGTAATGTTACTTACTATCGGAATTCGTCCATTAATATGCTTACCCTCTGAAATATATGCTAACAAAGAAAATGGAAAATGGACATTTAATAATAAGGGGCTATAAAAGCCCCTTATTATTATGTGTTTATATTTTATAAATAACTTACATTGTTAATGTTCCATTTGGAGTATTTGTAATAATTAAAATGTCTTCCTCCCTACCATTTTCCGCATTAATATAAACTAAAAACTCCTTATTATCAACTTTACCTTTAAACTCATAGCATAAAATCTCTGATTTCCATTCTGTTGGAATAATTGCCATACCTTCACTTTCAATATTTAAATCCTTATTAAGATTCTTTTTAGCATCCTCTTTAGAAATTTTAACCTTACTAATATCTCTCTTTTCGTGATTATTTAAATATCCAGTAGTTTCCATACCTAGCACTTCACCATTATCTAAAGCAATTTTAACCTTAATCAAATCTGGATAAACAATTACATTGTTTTGAACATAAGCATAATTAATAGTTACAATACCCTCTTGTTTTAAATAATAAGTTTCTTTCATATTAGGAAATCCCTTTTCTGCCAAAAACTTCTTTCCCTTATCATTCGCATCATCTTGTGAGATAACTTCTGAATTTACATCTCTATTAGAGTTCATATATACAACATGTCCACCCTTTCTAGAAATAGACACATTAATAGTTGCATTATCATTATTTGTAATAGAAAAATCATATACAGGAATAGTTGCATTTTCTAAATAACCTAAATTTGAAATATTCTTGATATTTCCTTTTCCTACAAATTCCTCAGCTCTTTCTCTTGCTTGTTCTTCACTAATATCATCACCAGTCAAACCTTTTGGATCGCCTTTTGTTAAATGCTCTGAAAAAGCACCATCATATATTAATCCTGAATATTCATGAAAATTTTCCTCTAAATTACTAAAACTCTCTTTAGACACATTGTCTACTTGTTGTGCAAAAGCTAAATTTCCTTTATTAGTTAATTCTCCCCATTCTAATCTTCCACTGTTTAAGTCATCAGATAATTGATTTAAAGTATTTTGAAGTTCTACACTATATCCATGTAAATCTTTTAAGTTTTTTAGATCTTCTTGTGATAAACTTTCCTTATAAATATTTTTTCTTGATAAGGAATAACTATAATCACTTACCTGATTTAAAAATCTTTCTGTATTTTCCAATTCCTGACTTTCTATTGGTAATCTACTTAAATAACTCTGTGCTAAGTTTGCTTCTCTCCATAAGTTTGTTAAAGTTTCTGCACCATGTTCTGGTGTTGTCGAAATTAAAGATTTAGCCAAATATGTCTCAACATTTTGCACATAATCAACCAACTCATAAAATGCCATATTATAATTATTTTCAGAAGCTTGTCTATATTCTCTTTGCTTTTTATATAAGAAAAAACCTAAAATTGCCACAACTATTAATAGAACACCTATAACACTTAACATATGACCTTTTTTTAATCTGTTTTTCCAATCAACTAATTTATTCATAAAATCTTCCTTTCCTCTAATAAATTTTATTTACAAAATCTATGTTTTCCAATTGTTTTTACAAGTGGCCTAGACCATATCCACTTATTAGTCGCAGTCTGTGGATTAAAATAATAAATACACCCATTTGTTGGATCCCAACCATTTTGAGCATCTTGTGCTGCTTTATATACAGTTGAACCTTCTGCAATTGGTTGATTTATTTGACCATCTGCTACAGCAGTAAATGCACCTGCTTGATAAATTACTCCAGCAATGGTATTTGGAAACTTTGAACTTTTTACTCTATTCAAAATAACTGCACCTACTGCAACTTGTCCTTCATATGGTTCACCTCTAGCTTCTCCATTAATTGCCCTTGCCATTAGTTGTATATCTGAAGTTCTTGAACTTGCTGCATAACTTGTATTTTCTTCTGCCATCAAACTACTTAATAAAATAATTGAAATAACTGTTATCGTTAACAGTACGAACAAAATCATTATTTTTATTACATTTTTCAAAATATCACCTTTTCCTTTTTTATATATTAGTTTGTTAATTTTATAAAAAATTATTCCAATTTTTGAAATTTTTTAATATATATGATAATATATAAAAGATTTCTATAAAAATATTAAAAAGGAGATATTATGAAAGTTTTAATTTTTTATGCATCCTATGGTGGAGGTCATTTAAATGCTGCTAAGTCAATTGAAGCTTGTATTACAAACAATTATAAAAATATTAATGTTGAACTGATAGATTGTATGAAATATATAAATAAAACAATTGAGAGGGTAACAACCTCAGCTTACAATGAAATGGCAAAAAAGATGCCATGGGCTTGGGGCAAAATTTATGATGACTCTCAAAAAGGTACCTTGGCACATATTTCTTCAAGATCAAACCAAATAATGGCTATTAAACTTCTAAAACTTTTACGAAAAAAACAACCAGACTTAATAATATCTACACATCCTTTTGGAAGTCAAATGTGTAGTTATCTAAAAAGAAAAGGGAAAATTAGTTCAAAAATTGCAACAATAATGACTGACTTTGCACCACATGATCAATGGTTGGTTGGAAAGGATTTTGTAGATTATTATTTTGTTGCTCATGATTCTATGAAGGAATATTTAATAAAAAAAGAAGTTTCTAAAGAGAAAGTGTTCTCTACAGGTATACCAATATCTGGTCGTTTTACCGAAAAATTTGATAAAGAAAAAATTCTAAGCGACTTTGGATTGTCTACAGACAAACAAACCATATTATTTTTTGGAGGAGGAGAATTTGGGCTAGGAAAAACAAAAACTGTAAGAATTTTTGAAAGTTTAGTTCAATTTGAAGGAAATACACAAATAATCGCTATTTCTGGAAAAAATCCAGAAATGAAAGAAAACTTTTTAAATGTAGTTGAAAGTTACAATAAGGAAAAATCTGTAAAAGTCCTTTCTTTTACAGATAAAGTACCTGAATTAATGAGCATTTCTGATTTAGTTGTTACAAAACCTGGTGGATTAACAACATCTGAAAGTCTTGCTTCTCATTTGCCTATGGTGATTATTAATCCAATTCCTGGTCAAGAAAAGGAAAATGCGGAATTTCTAGAAAGTAATGGTATAGCCATTTGGATTAAAAATAGCAAAGAAAGTAAAATTATATTTGAACTTTTATTATCTAATAAAGATAAATTAGCAGAAATGAAACAAAATACTAATAAATTAGCCAAACCATTTTCTACTTTTGAAATTTGTAAAATTCTTTTAGCTTAATAAGAACTTATAAAAAATACACCTCATACTATAAAATGAGGTGTATTTTATGTGTTTTGAGAATTTATCTAGCAATAATCTAATTGGACTTTCTAGCTCTCTTTCAATTTTATTTGGAGAGAATCTATCAACAAATGAAATATCACTTTTAGCTACTTTTTTCAGTGCTTTAGGAGATAATTTATCAATAATTGCTACTAAAAAGGCAATTGAAGAAAGCTCAACAAATACTAATTGTTAAATTTAGATATCCCTTCTAATTAAACCTCTCTTCTTCCTTCAAGAGCTTTTGTTAAAGTAATTTCATCTGTATATTCTAAATCTCCTCCAACTGGAATACCATGTGCAATTCTAGTAACTCTAACTCCAAGTGGCTTAATTAATTTAGATAAATACATTGCAGTTGCTTCTCCTTCTACCCTAGGGTTAGTAGCTAAAATTACTTCTTTTACTTGTCCATCCATTAATCTAGTTAAAAGTTCCTTTATTTTTATATCCTCTGGCCCTACCCCATTCATTGGAGAAATCGAACCATGTAATACATGATAAACACCTTTAAATTCATGTGTCTTTTCCATTGCAATAATGTCTCTTACATCTTCTACAACACATATTTGTGTTTCATCTCTTTTAGGATTTCCACAAATAAAACAAGGGTCAGTGTCTGATATATTAAAACATTTGCTACAATATTTTAAGTTTTTTTTGGCATTTAATATAGAAGAAACAAATTCCTTTGTTTCTTCTTCTGTACAATTTAACATATAAAAGGCAAGTCTAGCTGCAGTTTTATGTCCTATACTTGGTAGGCGTTCAAAACTCTCTATCAGTTTTTCTATTGATGGTGAATATAATGACATTTATACTTCCTCCTAAAATAGATTACCACCTAATCCTGGTATATTATACTTTCCTAATTGATCTGCTTGTGCAGAGTCTACTTTTCTTAAAGCTTCATTTATACATGTTAGTATTAAATCTTCTAACATTTCAACATCTTCTGAATCAACTACATCTGGTTTTATCTTTATTTCTTTTAATAACTTTTCTCCTGAAACTTTTACATTTATTGCTCCTCCACCTGCTGATGCCTCAAATTCTTTGCTAGCTAATTCTGATTGTGACTTTTCCATATCTGCTTGCATTTTTTTAGCTTCTTTCATTAAGTTATTAAGATTCATTCCTCCGAATCCTCCCATTCCTCCAGGGAATCCTCCTCTTTTACCCATTTTATTTCCTCCTTATTTTTTATTCTATAATATTGAATTGGATATCTGATTCTTTAGCAAGATTTTTTAAATCTTCTTCTACACTTTGTGCTTGAACTTCTTGTGTGTTTGTTATATATTTTATTTGCATTTCTTTTCCACATGCCTTTGAAACTAAATCAGTAATTTCTCTAATATTGTCTTGTTTTTCTAATACTGTTTTTCCAAATGAAGTCATTCCATTTGGAAATTGTATTCCTACTGTCATATCATTTAATTCTACTGCTTTTGTATTAAGTAGATTTGTATATAATACAATCTTTCCGTTTTGTTTTAAATTATTTACTATTTGTGGCCAATATTCTTCAGATTTATTTGAAAATTTAATATTTGTTTTATTTTCTACTTTTTTTACTTGTTCGTTTGCTTTAGATTGCATGTCTTTTCTGTTGTTTTGTTGAATATCTTTTACATAGTCATTATTATTATATGTAGTTTGTATATTATTTGGTTCACTATTTATTATTTTTCCAGATTTCAAATATTTTTCTATTTTTTCTATTCTCTGTTCTATATTACCATTTGTTTCTTCTTGTTTATTACATAACTTAATTATACCAGCTTGAAACATTATTGTTTTTTGAGTTGACCATTTAATGTCATTTTCTAGTTCAGATAATTTGTATACTAATTCAATGAGTCTTTCTTTTGACGTTTTTTCAGCTATAGATTTAATTTTTTCTTTCTCAGTTTCATTATATAATTCTAATTTTCCTGATGCTTTGTATACTAGTATGTCTTTAATATATTTTATTATTTCCCATAAAAAATTTACAATATCTTTTCCTTCTTCTAGTACATCTTCTATATTTTTTAAGGCTTCTTCTATATTATAGTTCATTATTGCTTCTGTTATGTTATGAACATATGTTATTTTTGGTATACCTACTAAATCTTTTATTTTGTCTTCATTTATTTTGTTTTCACCATCTTGTATACATCTTTCTAAAATTGATAGAGCATCTCTCATTGCTCCTTCTGAAAGTACTGCTATTATGTTTAAGGCTTCTTCTGTTATTTCTAAGTTACTTTCTTCACCTACTATTTTAAGTCTTTTTTTTATGTTGTCATTTGATATTCTTTTAAAGTCAAATCTTTGACATCTTGATAAAATTGTAGCTGGTAATTTTTGTGGTTCTGTTGTTGCTAAAATAAATTTTACATGTTCTGGAGGTTCTTCTAATGTTTTTAGTAGTGCATTAAATGCCCCTGTTGATAACATATGAACCTCATCTATTATATATACTCTGTATTTTGCTTTTGTTGGCAAAAAATTGACTTCTTCTCTTATACTTCTTATATCTTCTACACTGTTGTTTGAAGCTGCATCCATTTCTACAATATCTGTTAAGGAACTATTTATTGCTCCTTTACAGATTTCACATTCATTACATGGTTCTCCATCTCTTGGATTTAGACAGTTTATTGCTCTTGCAAATACTTTTGCTGCTGACGTCTTTCCTGTTCCTCTACTTCCATTAAATAAGTATGCATGTCCCACTCTATTTGCTATTATTTGATTTCTTAATGTTTTTGTTATGTGTTCTTGTCCTACAATTTCTTTAAATGTTAATGGTCTAAATTTTCTATAAAGAGCTGTGTACCCCATTTTTTCACATCCTTTATACTTAAAAAATGGTTGTATTTAATCTCTCTATGGAAAGCCTCCACATAAAGATTACTATTTATTGCTGCTTCCTTCCGGACCTGACAAGATTCATAGGTCTTTATTGGATTCTCTCCATACAAAGATTAAATACATACCTTTTGTATTATATAATGAATTGCATTTTTAATCAAGTAAATTATATATTATTTTTTTCTTTTCTTATTAATTCATTACAATTCAATAAATAGTTGTTGGCCTAAACTATCTAAGTCTTACAAATCCTGATTTTTATGGTAGCTAATTAAATAAAGGGAAAAATAATATCTAAAATATTTATTCAAATTTTCGGCTACCTTACAAATATTAAGAAATTCTAATCATCTAAAATGAGCCTCTTTCACGTTCAAAACTACACTATTATCTATTTAGAATAAATTACGAATGCGACTGTAGTAGGTATACAAATTCTAAAACAAAAGTCATAAAGGGTCCTGTCTTCGGGTATAGTTGTGACTTTTGTTAAAGAATTTGTTGACGTAACGAAAGGTAGCCGAGGAATTTATGAGAAATGGATAATAGTGTAGTTTTGCCTTGAACATCCCTCATTTTATATGAAAAAAATTTCTAAATATTTTCCAGTTGCATTCGAATTTTCATAAATATTTTAGATATTTTTTTCCCTTATATAAAATAAATACTCACTAAAAATCAAGATTTGTAGAGCTTAGGTAACTTAGGTCAATAGATATTTACTGAACTATAACATAAAAATCTCATGATATTCAAACTTATTCTAAATTTAATCTTTAAAAATTATTATATTATTTATCAAAAACAAGAACTCTAAACATAATTTTAAATGTTATAATTAAATATGCTAATTATTAACTCTTTTGAAAATAAAATTATCTAAATTTGTATTTTCAAAAGAAGTAGTTCCCTCTTCTACAACATTTTGGATAGGAAGATCTAAATAAATATTTGCTAGATACTTTTTACCAGATTCCAACTTAATAATCATATCAAAGTCCATATGCACTTTTAAATCATCTTCTGTAACATTAGCACTCTTTAACAAGTTACTATGATTAATTTCATTATCATTAGAAATATATTGTGCAATTTTACTATTAGAATATCTAAAAGCAATAAGTCCACCTTGATTTGATACTTGCATATTTTTAATATTTGACTCCATTGCACCATTATACTCAATAGAATCTACCTTATTTTGTTCTATATTATTAAACATTGCTTTAGCTGGATCTACCTCTGGTTTATATATTACCTTTTCGCCTTTATCAACTTTTTTACTAATTTGAATATTCGTAATATTTATAGTTTTAATAACCTCATTTCCTGTATATCCATTATTCTTTTCTATATATAAAAATATATCATTATTCTGATTAACATCAAATGCCCACTTATTTGCTCCACTATCTATATCTTTACCCTCTACTGAACTTATTACACTAATTTTTGATAAATTAAAAGGCATATTTGTTTCACCTTCTACATTATATCTTAAGACCATCAAACCTAATATAAAAAATAAGGATATTATAATAATAAGTATTATACTTAAATGAAAATATTTCTTATTTAATAGTTCTTTTAAAATTTTTTTCATAAATACTTATCATTCCTTCCTTTATCTTAAGTAATAATATATTATAAATATCTTTATTATTTTAACATTTTTATGTTATATTAAATTGACTTTTCTGTTCCTTTTTATATCTTCTAAGCATCTTAAAAAAATCCTTTAAGATATTTTCACATTCTTTTTGCATTATGCCTTTTTCAATTTCTACACTATGATTAAAATTATAATCTTCAAATAAATTTAGAACTGAACCAGCAGCACCAGTTTTTTCATCTAAAGTACCTATATATATCTTTTTAATTCTAGAATTTATAATAGCTCCTGCACACATTGAACAGGGCTCTAGTGTAATATACATTTCACAATCTAGTAATCTCCAACTTTTTAATTTTTTACTAGCTTTTTGTATTGCTAAAATTTCAGCATGTTTTGTAGTATCATATTTTGTCTCTTTTAAATTATGTGCTTTCGCAATAATTTCTCCATCTTTGACAATGATAGCACCCACAGGAATCTCTAATTTGCTATATGCTTTCTCTGCTTCTTTTAATGCTTCTTTCATAAATTTTTCTTCCATGCATATCCCTTTCAAATGTTAATCTATTACATTTTATAAGTATACACTTTTTCACAACTTTTTGCAAATGTTTTTGATGGTTTTAATTTTTGTTGTATAATACACTTTTGCAAAAGTCATTGGAAACATTCTTATTATAATCTTTTCTCTAAAATTTAATTCTTTTTTTACTTCTTTCAATATATTATCTTTCATTATTATATTCATTCCTTTCATAGTTATAAATATAGTTAAAATATAGCTTATATTAAATAGTTTATATTTTATATTTTAACTATATTTATATTTTACAATATTCGACATTATAAATGTCAGTGTACACTAATAAAAAATTTCAAAAAATTTTTTCTATATAAAGAAAAGGAACAAAAGCGACATAATTAGGATATTTTGACCTTTTAATTTACTTACATGTCGCTTTTTGGTTCACCCGCGAAAATTCTGAAAGAATCTTCTGTTGAATGTGTTTTTGTTGTATAGAAAAATCGGAGATTCTTCCTATACAACAAAAAAAATCATTGAATCTACATATGTATTTTCAATGATTTTTTTGTTATAATTTAAAATATTATAACAATTTTATAAACTATTTATTTTTCTATCTTTTTAATATTGCTACATGTATTAATATATGTATTAAAACTTACAAAAATTAAATCCAAATATTTTGTTAATGCGTGATTATCATATAATTTTTTAATTTCAATTATTTCTTTAAAACTTTTTTCTTCTCTAAAATATAAATTATATATTTCAAAAAAACTATGTTTATATATTTTCTCATATTGTTTATCTAAATCTCTTAAAATATTTTCAAACTTTTCTACTTCTTTTGAATCTTTATTAATTTGTATATATTTTTTCATTTCTATATATTTAGAGTTATCTGGCTTTTTATATAAAAACATTGTTTTTATGTCTGCATCTTTTGTCAAGACAAAAGCCTCAAATGACGTAAAAATCATTGCTATTGGCATATTTATTTTTGTTAGTAGAAAAAATGATTCAAACACTAATGCACTCCAAATCATACATAATAATGGTGATCGATAATGCATAGGTTTATCACATTCTGACCTTACTAATGTAAATAGAATGCATAGAAAAGTTATTTCTTCTATTGAAACTTTTGATATAATTCCTAATAAAAAAATTATTATGAATTCACTTAAATTAAATATAATAGTAGGTATATTTTCTCTTATTTTATTCATTTGCTTTATTCTCCTTCTTCTGTATCACAAAAAAACCATAATGAATGTATTGGCATAAATTCACCTCCCTATAAACTTGTAATATATGTACAGACAAAGTCTGACAAAAACAAAAATATATTTAAGCCAATTAAACTTATATTTCTTAGTGATATACTTTTAATTTTATTATTTTCATTTCTATTCCATAATTTAATATATTGTTGATACAAATATGTAAGTTTATTTTTAAATAATAAAGGCAAAAATAACAGTATCCTATCTATTATAAACGCTATATAATAATTGTTAATTAATTTATAACAAGCTATTGCAATTATGAATACATAAATGTGTGAAATTGAAATTAGAAAAACATCTATATATTCAACTTCTTCCTTATATAATATTTTCAAAATTATAAATTGAAATATTATTAAGAACACATAACTATAAATATTATACGTAGTTAATGCTCCTACACCTATATAATTTAGAATATTTAATAATAATAGCTTTATTCTTTTTTTATTTATATTTTTGCATGTAGTTAAAAATACTACAAAAAATATAACTTCAGGTAGCATTCCTAAAAATGCATTTACTAATAATTGTTCCATTTTTTTCTCCTTTGTATTAATTTAATTAATAATATTCAGTAAGTTCAGTTTTAGAACTAATATAATATATTGAAAGTAATTTAAAATATTTAATTAAATGTAATAATTTTTCTTGACTTAACTTACTGGTGTGTGTATAATATATATAAGCATACATTATATTTATGTATGCACAATGAGAGAAAAGATAGTCGGTCGCCAAATCGGTTCTATCTTTTCTCATTTTATTACTATATATTATATACAAACAATAATAAAAAAGTAAAGAGAAAATGTAAAAAAAAGTCGATTTTTTTGTTTTTATGTATTAATAGTGTCATTTTTTACTATTAATGTTATTCTTAATACATGTATTAAATTTTACCTCTATTTTAAATATTTTGGATTAAATTTTTCTTAATAATGATATATTTTTAGAAGTTATAAATAGTGCAACTCAAGATATACCAGAACGATATATGAATATGAAACTACTTATAAACGATTTGTATAATAATCTATTTACTAGAACAAATGTTAATTATGATACTATTATAATTAATGAAAGAATATTAATAGAGCAAATTGTAATAAATATGTTAAAGGAGAATAGTAAACAATAATTTGTATTTTTTTATTCTAATACTAATGCTTTTTTAGGACAAAAGTTCGAGCATTTGCCACACCTTATACATTTGTCATAATCTATTTTAGGAGCTTCAAAATCTTTTTGACTTAATGCTCCAACTGGACAAACATTTATAGCTGGACATTTATGATTTTGAGGACAATTTTCTATTATTATTTTTAATTTTTTATTCATAAATTAATCCTTTCACACTTGTAATTTTTATCCCAATTTTATATATAAAATTGGATATGGGTTGACTTGTTCATCTAATTAACTTTTTTTATCGAATCCTCAAACCATAAACCTGTTAGATATTCTCCATCACTATTCATAATCACATCTGAAAAGTTTTCTGGAGTTTGACACATATATTTATAAGTCATTTTTTGTTCCTCCTAAACTTCAAAATACTCATTTAAATTCTTTTTGTTCGTTCATTGTTTCACCTTCTTTTATTTTTGTTTCTATGTCTATCATTCTTGCTCTTTTAGTTTTTCTTTAATTGATTCTTTTTCTATTGTTCATTTCTACTGGAAATGTTAAAAATTCTTCTGTTTCTTTACTTTGAAATGCTTCAACTACTGATTTTAAATATCTTAATAAATGCTATATCTAAATTTTTTACTGTATAAAACTATTTAATCTAACCTACAACTTGTAAGTTAATGTTGAAAATCTTTTATTTTTTTTAGTGCTTTACAACTTAGATAATTAATATATATACTATTTGCTAAAAAAAGATAAACACATACATATATTAATATATAATATACTTAAAACTACTAAAATAAATTCCACTACTTGTAATTAAATAATTGTAAAAAGATGGATCAGCACCAGTATCAACATACGCAGTCCCACCCAATGTTACAACAATCATAAATAAAACTATAGTTCCTAGTATAATTGCAATTATTAAATATATGCCAATTATTGATAAAATTGTAATAGTAACAATTTTAGTAGATTTAGTTAAATCTTTATATATCTTTTTACATTTAAAATTTCTTTTTATTTCTTGATAATGTTCCTTACATTTTAATAAGCAACCAAGTAAAAAATAATATATAAAATGTTGTAGTAGCAATGTTCCTTATTATATCCATTCCTTTATCCTTCCTTTTTCTTATTATCTATAAAGGTATAATTACTTTTCTAGAAATTACTATCTTGTTTTTGTATTCAAATCATATTAATATTAGACAGAGAATTTCAACTTATTACCTACTCTAGTTATTGTAATTTGATGAACTATCCAACTATTAAAAAATATTGTATAACTTTCTAGTTCATCATCATAGTAAATATCATTTGATGTATTTTATTTTTCTTTAAATTTATTTAATATTCCCATATTTATAGCTCCAATCAATTTAATAAATTATTCTTTAAAGAATAAAGAATCAATGATAAAATCTCCGACTTTACTCCACTCATCTTTTAAATCTTCTGTACAGTTAAAAGTAATAATAACTATTTAGGTACTTTTATATAAAAGTTTTTATTATCAATATGTGTATATTCAGTTTCAATTTTTTTACCACTTGAAGTTTCAACAATCAATGTTTCATACTTTTGACTTTCTTTTTCAAACTTTTTATTTTCGTTTTTAATAACAATTTGAATTATAATACAAACTATTATAATAATCACACATACTATTCCAAATACTATCTTTCCAATTTTTTTCTTATCTTTCATCTTTTTTACCTCTTTTCTACAGTTTAGTAGAAAAGTGCCTCACGACACAAGCCCCTATACAGAACCATACGTGCAGTTTTCCCGCATACGGCTCTTCGTAAAAACATTCACTTTTTTAATCAAACAAGCTAAAGTATATCTTTGGACATGGTAGCTTGTAGTATCTTAACATTTCATTGAAACCTTCCCAGCTATAACTCTTTTTATTACTTCTTCTATTTAATACTTTATATAGATATTCTAGTGTTCTATGTCTAAAACTTCCTATCTTTACAATATTATGTGATATTCCATAATAGCGATAGTGTCCAACAAGTTTTATTCTTAATTTCTCCATTAAGTCTTTTGTCCTTATATCTCTATTTTCATATAGCCAAAATTTCATAGCTTTCACTTTCTGTTTAAATTTCTTCTTGCTTGTTTTAACTTTGATACAAGGCTTTCCTTGTCTTGTTCTGCTACAGTAGAACGTAAATCCTAGAAAATCATAAGTTTCTGGTTTGCCTTCTCCTAATTGTTTCCTACTCTGCTCTGCATATTTCCCAAATTTAATTATTTTACTTTTGCTACTTTCTAATTCTAATCCAAATTTACTCATTCTTTTCTTTAATGCTTCATAGTATGCTTCTGCTTCTCTTTGATATTTAAAACCTGCAATAAAATCATCTGCATATACTACTAGAAAATTCTCTCCTTCTGCTCTTTTCTCTATGATTTCTTTATGCTATAATATCAATACAAAGTGCATATATATTTTTGCTAATACTGGACTTATGATATTTCCTTGTGCTGAACCTTCTTCTGTTGCTATATATTCGCCTTTATCCATTATTCCAGCTTTTAAATATTTCTTTACTAAACTGATTATGTTTGGATCTTTTATATTATATTCAAGGAATTTTATTAACCAGTTGTGGTCTATATGGTCGAAGAACCCTTTTATATCTTCGTCTACAATATAATTTATTCTTCTATTTGAAATACTTTTGTGTACGTATTTAATTGCTTTATGACATCCTCTGTTGGGTCTAAATCTATACATATTATCTAAGAATTTTGGTTCATATATTGCCTCTAATATTTTCTTTAATGCTAATTGCACAATTTTATCTTCATATATCGATATTCCTAGTGGTTGCATTTTGCCATTGTCTTTTGGTATATATACTCTCAATGCTGGTAATTGCTTATATGCTTTGTTCTTTAATCTTGTTACTAAGTCTTTGATGTTTTCTTCTAAGTTTTCTGCATACTCTTTTTTGCTTATACTGTCTATTCCTATCAACTAATAGCAAAAAGATATGAAAAAAGTTCAACAATAATAACAACAAATCAAACTTTTTCTAAATGGGGCGAATTGTTTAATGATAATGTACTAGCAAATGCAATATTAGATAGACTATTACATCACTCATATGTTT
>CAQPRV010000123.1 GCA_948857205.1 uncultured Clostridia bacterium | reverse complement strand
GGTGGAATAGAGGGAATGGATTACTATGTTGATCCTAATCCAAATGTTAATGATTGGTCTGGTAAAGAATTTAGGGTATATATAATGTGTTGTCCACAATGTGGGCACAATATCTTTGATAAATCTAATAATAATCCTACAGGTTGGAAATGTAGACATACAATTGGAAAACAATTATATTGTACTAAAAATACATCTGGTTCTATAGCCTCAAATAACTTCTAGCATTATTTTGAAAATTAATTCTATTCTTTTAAATCAATAAAATAGTATAAATATGAGGTATATAACTTCTAATTTATACTATTTTATATTATTAATTTATTTTAATCTTTTTATTACATACCTGTTACTGGTAGTGTTTTAACTTGTCTTATGTTTTCTTTCATAACATTAGTTTGATTTTGTGTTTGTTTTATTGTTTTTGTCTTATTTTGGTATTCATTGTTTATAATATCTTGTTTAACTTCTATTTCTTTAACTATATCTTGATCTACTTCTATTTCTTTTTTACTTGTTTCTATTGTTGGTTTATCTTCTTTCTTATTATTTACAGTAACAGTTACTTTCTCATTTAATTTTACTTCTATTTTTATTAACTCATCATATTTTATATATCCATCTTTTGCATTAGTTTCTCTTAAATAATAAGTACCTGGAACTAGTTTATTGATTTGTATTTTTCCATTATCATTTGTTTTTAAATCACTATATACTACATTTTTATTTGAGTCTATTAATTCAAATTCTACATCTTTCATTGTTTGTTTTGTGTCTGAATCAACTTTTATAATAATAATTTCTGTTTCATTTTTTGGGTATTCATCTTGGATATTTCCTATTCCATCTTCATATGTTGCAGCAGTTAATGCATAATCTTGAAGTCCACTATTTGGTGCGGTTCCATATAATATTGGTTTTGTGGCAATTTGTGCTTCAACTTTTAAATCAAACTTTTCTGCTTTTGTTATGCTTTTTATTGGTATCATTATTTTAAATTTTTCATTTGGTGCAAATTCTGTTTTTTCTTGATTTTTTTCATTTGTTATTTTTAATCCTCCAAGGTCTTTTCCATTTTCTTTGCTTAATATAATTTTATAGTTTTTTATGTTTGCTCCAGCTGATACTACATATGTTTTTGATAAATAATTTTTATCTATTTTATCTTGTTTCCACTTTTCATAATTTTTATTTATTTTAATTGTACTAGATATTTTTGTCTCTTTTGAATTCTTAGCTTCTGATAATATTTTTTTCATTGCATTTAATGTTCTTTGTCCTGCAGTTCCTATTGGGGCATAATCCGATATGTTATTTCCATGTATATAACAATATATTGCTTGTTTTGTTGCAACAAATGCTTCTTCTTTATTTGCAGTTCCAAGTTCTTTTTCTGATTTATATGGATATCCATTTATTATTATCCTCCATAATTCTACATCTTTAATTGAATCTTTAACTGATACATTATATCCTTGGTTGTCAGCTCCTACCTTTGTTTTGTCCATGCAATATGCTGGATAATTAACTCCATCTTTTGTATATACTACATAGTTTGCTTTAACTACTATTCCCTTATATGTTAATAAATCTCCACAATCTCCAGTAGCATGTATATATATACTTTGATTGTTTGCATTTACTGAATTAACTAATGTTAAACCATTTAATAATAGTATTGAAAGTATTATTAATATTTTTTTTATTCTATTTTTTATCAATATTTTATTTGTCTCCTCTCTATTTTTTTCTTTCTTCTCCTTGTATGCATCTTCTGTATTCTTTTTGATTTTCTATACATGTAATAAGTGTTATTCTATTATTTTCTGTACCTTCTAAAGGGGTCCAATCTGTGTCTTTTATAATATAGTGCTTTGTTACCTCATATTCTTTTGTAAAATCTTTATATTTATATATAATTTTATCTCCCTCCTTTAGTTTCTTTAGACCAGAAAAATAATTATTTTCATAACCTCTATTATGGGCTGCTAGTCCTATGTTTCCATTTGTTTTTTGAGTTTCTTCAAAATGTCCTATGTATTTATTCATTACTTCTTTTGTTGTTCCTTCAAATATATTGGCTTTTAAGTTTATACTTGGAATCTCGATATACCATTCTTCTTCTGCATTTTTCTTTTCTAATTTATTTTCTGGATTAGGATTTTGAATAAAATTATTATTACTACTTTGTTTGATTTCTTCTATATTGTTTACAGAGAAACTTGCTTTAAAATCTGACTTTTGATTTATAAAGTTAAAATTGGATTCAATTTGATTTGATATAAAAAATATTATTATTGATATTATGAAACTAATTAAGTTTATATAAATATTAGAAAATCTAAATATACATTTATCATCTCCTTCTATTGGCTTTGAAATTTATAAGAGTTTATTTTTTCGAAAAAATCTAAAAGAATTAAATATTTTGAATATAAGAAATTAATTTCTTGAATTATAATAATACTTTTTTCTACATTTGTAAAGAACTTTTCATCGCAAAATTCGACAAAGGTAATTTTTATGATTTAAAAATGTATATCTTTTTGCAACAATTTAATAAAAACACAAACATATATATATTAACTAACTTTATAGGATTTAATTTATTTTTGTAACATTTTAGATTAATTAAATACATTTAGGGTAAAATAATAAAAAAATAAATATATATTGAAAAAAAGTATAAATAATGTTATAAATATAAAAAACATGTAATAGCATGATTACATAAGATAATGGAGGTATGTATGAAAATAACAAAGGAGAAAAATCGGAATTACATTAATAGCACTTGTAATTACAATTTTATTCTCTTATGACGAAAAATTAAAATGTAGTAATAGCAAAGGTTTCCTCCTACAAACAATTTAGTACTTTATAAATTTTCACATATTTAAAGATGAATTGTAAAAAATAATAATACAATGTCATCTTTTTTTGAATTTATAATGAAAAAATTGAAAATAAATGCTATAATAATTTTGGCAACAGCAGTTGCCAAATTAAAAAAATATAAAAATACTAATGAATGGAGGTTTAGACTTATGAATAATGAAGTTTTACCAAATGATTATAAAGAAACTTTAGAATTAATAATAGATAAAATAAAAATAGCACAACAAAATGCAGTTATATCAGCAAATTATTATTTATTAAATTTATATTGGGAAATTGGAAATATAATAGTAGATAAAAAGAAAAAACAAGGTTGGGGAACAGGTGTAATAGAAAATTTATCAAAAGATTTAAGGAAAACTTTTCCAACAATGAAAGGGTTTTCTGCCAGAAATTTAAGATGCATGAGACAATTTGCAGAAAATTATACAGATGAAGAAAAAATAAAAAATATACTTTCGCAAATAAGTTGGTCTCATAATATGGTATTAATTGGAAAAGTTAAAGATATAAAAGAAAGAGAATGGTATATTAACAAATGTATAGAGAATGGATGGTCAAGAACTGTTATGATACATCAAATTGAAACAGGATTGTATAATAGAGTTAAAAAGGAAGAAAAGACACATAATTTTCCAAGAACTTTGCCACCTATTCAATCAGAGTTAGCAGTACAAACATTAAAAGACCCTTTTATATTTGATTTCTTAACTTTAGCTGAAGATTACAAAGAAAAAGATTTGAAAGATCAATTAGTAAAACATATAACTCAATTTTTGCTAGAATTAGGTGCAGGTTTCGCTTTTGTAGGTAGACAATATCATTTAGAAATTGGTGGAGATGATTATTACATAGATTTATTATTTTACCATTTAAAACTAAAATGTTATGTAGTAATAGAACTAAAAACAGTAGAATTTCAACCTGAATTTGCACAGAAAATTAAATTTTTATTTGTCAGCAGTAGATGATATATTAAAATCAAAAGAAGATAATCCATCTATAGGCATTCTATTATGCAAGGAAAAGAACAAAGTAAAAGCAACTTTATGGATATATTCATTATTCTCACTATTCTTTATAATAGCACCATTACATGCAATTATATAATTAGCAAAGCAATTACCATATAAATTACATATTTCATTTGCATATCCTAATGGTCTACCTGTTGCAATTACTGATATTATTCCTTTCTCATTATATGCCCTCTGAATTAAATCTACATTTTCTTTACTAACTTCTTTATAATCATTTAGTAGTGTTCCATCTAAATCTAAGATTATCATTTTATACATACAATTCACTCCTCTTCTATAACCTTTTTCAAATTCTCTAACCACTCAAACCCTTCATTATCTAAATCTTGTAATTCTTCTATTTTAAAGTATCTTACTTCCTCAAGTTCCTCTTCTTGTAATTTGCATTCGTTCACATCAACATCTTTTCTAATATAATATACTGTAAAATGTGTTTTTTCGTTTGTATCCATACTTAAAAAGTTTAAATCTTCTTTGTTTAAATAGATACCTATTTCTTCTAAAGTTTCTCTAATACCAGCATCAAGTGGAGTTTCTCCTAAATCAACTTTTCCACCACAAATACCCCATTTGCTAGGATTAGCTCTTTTGAATCTACTACGTTTTTGAAGTAAAACTTCATTGTCTTTATTAATTATAACTACTCCGACAACTGATATATAACATTCACTAGGGACATTATTCCAATCACGAGCTTCTATATGTGTTAAAATCTTACCTGTTTTATTTCCATTTATATCAACTAATTCATGTTTTTCCATATTATTATTTCACCTCATTTACTTGTTATCTATATTACCATAAAAAACAAAAAAAAGAAAGTGCTTCCAAACACTTCCAATTAAGTTTTATCTCCAAACATTCATTTATTTTCTTTATAATCAATTATTACAATATTAAGACAATGTAATGCAACAAGTTGCAACATTCTCTAAATATTGCATAAGTAATCTGTAACTCACTTCGTTCGAACAGCTTACTTAACTACTCCACACACCATATCAACTTCTATCGTTACTTTAATTTTATTATTTTCTACTCTTTTAACCTTATTTTTACCTTTTCTCTCAAAACTAATAAAATCTTCAAAAACACTAAATTCAACTATTTTGTCTAATTCTTTAGATATAGCACCGAGCAACACTCCTATAAATGATAAAATAAAAGTAACCAAAAAAGGGAAAATAAAAATTACCAAAAATGG
>CAQPRV010000122.1 GCA_948857205.1 uncultured Clostridia bacterium | reverse complement strand
CGACTCTTATATTCCCGGAATAAAGACAGTAACCAATCTCCCCCATTCAAATAAAATCTAAACATTCAAAATTAGAGAAATTTCCAATACTAAAAATGGAAATATAAGGAAATAAATTTCTGAAAATTGGTACAAACGAAAAAATTCATAAAAAAAAAAATTGACATAATACCATAAATAATGGTAAAATATAAGTATAAAATTCTAGGAGGGATAAAATGAGCTTAATGGAAAAGCTTCTTCAACTTCTTGGGCTCGGAGATGACGAGCTCGAGGAAGATGAAGATGAAGAGTATGACTTATTTTAAGTAATACTCTAGGGAGGGGCGAGTTGTTATAATCGCCCTTTTAAAAATATATATCTAAAAATTATAAAAATAACTTGTAATTAAATTGTACAAGTGATAAAATAACAATAGATTAAAAAAAAACCGAATTTTTAGGTGATTTTTTAATCTTTTTTTATATAATAGTAAAATAATACTTTTCTATTGTATAAAACGCTACAATCGCTAGCCCTTTGAGATTTTCTTCTTACAGTCGAAAACTCAAATCGGGTGAAAACAAATTAAAGAACATCTTTGACTTTCTTATTTGTTCTATTCTAAGAAAATCGTAATAGTATAATAGTTTTTTGAAAATATCTTGAATATATAAACATAAGTAAGATATACATAAGTTATATAGAATAAATATTGAAAAAAGATTAGACTTTGTAGTAGTCTGCACTATGTACAGAATCTTAGTTAGTTTTTTTATTTTTATTAAGGAGGAAAAAATGAACACAAAATATATTTTTGTAACAGGTGGAGTAGTATCTGGACTAGGAAAAGGGATAACAGCAGCATCATTGCGGAAGATTATTAAAAAATAGAGGATATAAAGTAACAATACAAAAATTTGATCCATATATAAATGTAGATCCAGGAACAATGAATCCATATGAACATGGAGAAGTATTTGTAACAGATGATGGAGCAGAGACAGATTTAGACTTAGGTCATTATGAAAGATTCATAAATGAAAATTTAACTAAAAATTCTAGTATTACAATGGGAAGAATTTATTCTAATGTAATAGAAAAAGAAAGAAAAGGCGAATATTTAGGAAAAACAGTTCAAGTAATACCACATATAACAAATGAGATAAAGAATAAAATATATGGTTTTGAAGGAACAGATACAGATATTGTAATAACAGAAATAGGTGGAACAATTGGTGATATAGAAGGACTTTCAATAATAGAAGCAATACGACAAGTAGGATTAGAAAAAAATCCAGAGGATGTAATATATATACATGTTACATTATTGCCATATATAAGTGGTTCAAATGAATTAAAATCAAAACCAACGCAACATTCTGTAAAGGAATTACAAAGTTTAGGTATAAAGCCAGATATTTTAGTATGTAGAACAGAACAAGATATTCCAGATAATATTAGAGAAAAGTTATCATTATTTTGTAATGTAAGAAAAACAAGTGTAATACAAAATAAAACAGCGGATTGTTTATATGCAGTTCCATTAATGCTTGAAGAAGAAGGTTTAGCAAGGGAAGTATGTAATCATCTAAAATTAGATAGATATATTCCAGAAAATTCAAAATGGGAAGATATGATACAAAATGTAAGAAGTATAGATGATAATAACAGAGTAAAAATAGCAATTGTTGGAAAATATGTAAAATTAGAAGATTCATATATATCAGTTATAGAAAGTTTACATCATGCTGGATTTGCAAATAATGTTAAGGTTGATATTGAGTTAATAGATTCAGAAACAATTAATAAAGATAATTCAAGCAAAAAATTAAATAAATTTAATGGAATAGTTGTACCAGGAGGATTTGGAAATAGGGGAATTGATGGTAAAATAGAAACTATAAGATATGCTAGAGAAAATAAAATACCATTTTTAGGAATTTGTTTAGGAATGCAAATGGCAGTTGTTGAGTTTGCAAGAAACGTACTTAAATTAGAAGATTCAAATTCTGCTGAATTTGATGAGAAGACAAAAAATCTTTTAATTCATATTATGGAGGAACAAAAAGAGGTAGATAAAAAAGGAGGAACCATGCGTTTAGGTGCATATCCTTGTGTTCTAAAACAAGATACTTTAGCAAGAAGTTTATATGGTCAAGAAAAAATCTCTGAAAGGCATAGACATAGATTCGAAGTTAATAATATGTATAAAGAACAATTAGAAAATGCAGGATTAAAGGTATCTGGAACTTCTCCAGATGGTACATTGACTGAAATTGTAGAAATTGAGGAACATCCGTATTTTATAGCTTCACAATTCCATCCAGAATTAAAATCTAGACCTAATAAACCAGCACCTCTATTTGTAGGTTTTATAAAAGCAACTAAATTGTTGAATTCTTAATCATTTTGAAAATGATAATACAAAATAAATTAATAGTTATAATTTATTTTGTATTAGTAAAATTTTGAAAATAAAAAATGCAAAAAAATTTAAAAAATGTATTGACAAAGGTAAAAAAAACATTTATAATTTATAATTGTCAGAGAGATAATTATGCAGGTGTAGTTCAATGGTAGAACCTCAGCCTTCCAAGCTGATGACGTGGGTTCGATTCCCACTACCTGCTCCAAAGAGTATATATGTAAAATAAATTTACGTATTATATTCTGTAATTATAAAAATAAATATGGATTTATACTCTAT
>CAQPRV010000121.1 GCA_948857205.1 uncultured Clostridia bacterium | reverse complement strand
TATATGATTAGAATTTCTTAATATTTGTAAGGCAGCCGAGAATTTGAATAAATATTTTAGATATTTTTCTTCCCTTTATTTAATTATCTACCCTAAAAATCAAGATTTGTAGGACTTAGGTAGGATAGGTCAATAGCTATTTACTTAGTTATAACCTTCACTTACAAAAAGTCGAAACTTGAATTTTATTTATTTACTTTCTAAACTTTTTATGTTTTTATTTAATTCTTTAGTCATTTTTACACCAATTTTATAATTTATAAAATACATTAAAATAAATAAAGTAGTATATCCAATATAAAAATATTTTGGCATACTTTGATATGTAGGTAAGATTCCCCAAAAATTATTTGTCAAAATGTACATATAAATTAGAGGAATAATTAACATCACTCCAAAATATCCTAATACAAATTTAAGTATATTATTCATTTTTTTACTAGATATTATTATATATGCTATTACTATTGAAATACCAGATAAAATTGATATAGTAATGTATTTATTCCAAATTTCTCTAATTTCAATACTAAAATATTGCCATACTGCAAAACCTAATGGATTATAATATTCTCCTAGTGAATGATAATTACTACTTTCTTCATCATATGTTTTATTCTTGCTTTCTTCTAATAATTTAGCATAGTTACCAACATAATCTCCTAATTTTTGTATTTTTTCGCTTTTAAGTTCTAATAATAATGTATCGGATTTAATAAATATTTGATTTTCTACACTCCAGTTATAAAAAGCAGAAATCGTAAATATCAAATAAATTATAATGGTAGAAATTATAAATATTAAAATAGACTTTAAAACTTTCTTAATAATTATTTTCATTTTAACTTCCCCCTTTCTCTTAATAATTTCATTATTGAGCTAACATTTCTTTTTGATACACTTTCTTGTGTATTATCCTTTAATTTAACTATTACTGTTCCAAGTATACTTGTATCAAAACATTCTACTTGATTTATATTTATAATACAAGAATTAGAAATCCTTATGAAATCTATTTTATTTAATATTTCTTCTAATTCATAAAGTTTATATTTAATTTTATATTTTCCTTCTATTGTTCTAACATAGTTTGATTTTTCTTTACTATAAAAACATACTACTTTTTTTAAATCAATAAAATAAATTTTATTATCTTTACTTGCTAAAATATTATTTGGTACACTATTTATGTTTGAAATATATTTTATAATATTTTGTATTTCTTCTGATAATTCTGGTGCATTTATTGTAATTGATACTTCTTTAAATTGATTTGATATATTAGTGTTTATTTTAAGTTCCATTTTTTTCACCTCTTAAGTATATTATAACATATCTCTTAACTATTTCTATATTTTACAAGTTTATTATGATAGATGTTATTATTTTTAAGATAAATGAGCTTTCTTTAATTTGTTCTCGCCCGATTTGAGTTTTCGACTGTAAGGATGAGAAAATGTCAAAGGGCTAGCAATTGTATTAAAAAAAACAAATAATTAGAAATTTCTCTAATTATTTGGTCTTTTTTAATTATTTAAGTTTTTGTTTTTCTTATTATTAATATACCAGAATATACATACAAAAATTAATATGATAAAAAATATACTTGCAAAAATTAGCATTTTTTTATTACTATTTTCTTCTAATTTAGTTTTACCTTCTTCAGAATTCTTACTTAATTCTTCTATTTCATATGCATATTCCACTTTATTAAGGTTTTCTTTTTGTTCTTCTAAAAATTTCTTTTCTTCTTCTTCATTTCTTCTATAAACTTCAACTTGATATTTCTTTTTGGTAAAATTATTTTCAGCTATAACTATAACGGTAACAAGATTATTTCCATGTTTTAAATTTTCTTTTCCCAAAATCTCGACAACTGCATGTTCATTTTGTGGAATAGCAAGAATGTTTATATTATCTGTTTCCTTTGAAACTTCTGCTTTATAATTTGTTTCAAGATTATCAAAAGGAGGATTTAATAAAACATTTTCTATTGCCAAAATTTCTAAGTTTGTATTTGCTAATTCTAAATTTTCTGTTTTAGTTACATTAATTGTATATATTTTTGTTTGTGTTTTATCTTCAGAGCTTACTTTAATGTTTATTATATTTAATCCCTCTTTTAAAGCTTTATTCCCTGTTATCTCAGTTGTTGCATTTGGATTCTCTGTTACAGTTAACACTTCTAAGTCCTTAATATCCTTAGATATAGTTATATAATAATCAAAGATATTTTTATCAAATTGTGGTGTTATTCCTTCATGATTTAATCTTAATACTTGCAAATTAGCATTACTACTTTGAGAACTTGTTCCAGCTTCTTCAGTCTGTTGTAAAAAGTTTTCTTCTTCTCCTATTTTAATTTTTTTATCTTGTATATTTACGTTTATAAGTTGACTTTCTTTATTATAAAATTCT
Source organism: uncultured Clostridia bacterium (assembly GCA_948857205.1). Lineage (GTDB taxonomy): Bacteria > Bacillota > Clostridia > TANB77 > CAG-508 > CAG-269. The sequence goes on along the minus strand of CAQPRV010000121.1, from coordinate 13,537 downwards.
CCTTGCATAGTAAATGTAACTATACCATTATCTTTTGCTCTAAATTTTAACTTTGCTATTTCACCATCTTTTTCTCCGCTTCCTCCTAATGTATCATACCATACATAATTAATACGATTTTCTATAATATTTATATTATCTTGATTAGATATGCAATCTAATTTATCTTTATCAAAAAATAAGGAGAAATTAAAGGCAGAAGTTTTTTCATCTATTAAATTTATGCTTATCTCAATTTCTTCTCCATTTTTTGCTACATCTTTGTTACTTTCTATATACAATTTACCTTCACTTTTTGAATAACTTAAATTGCAAGTAATAATTATTAAAAAAATAACTAAAAATAATACTTTTTTTCTCAATAGAAAATTCCTCCTCATTGTTTAATAATTTGTAATCCCAAAATATGCCTTTGTATTAATAATAAATCAACAGAAGTAGGCTTTTTATCATTTTTATTAATATTAGAAGCTTTAACAAAAATCTGACCCATTGTTTGTATTTCTAAAATATGTCGTTGTAAAACTAGCAAATCTACACTATTAATTTTGCCATCTCCATTACAATCACCATACACAATAATTTTATATTGTCTTATTATTTGACCATTTTCTTTTAATCGTACTTTAGTACCAGTTCCAACAATATCTGTGTCTTGTAATACTTGATTTTTATCATTAACTATTTCAATTTCTAAATTAGTTTTTATTTTACTTTTTATATCTTCTACAGTATTACTATTATAATCAACTCCGCTAATTGTAAAATCGCTTACTTTTAAAGAATTATCAAAAATAATTTCAGAAGCTTCTAATTGTCTAACTACATATATGTCAACTTCTGCTTTTATATTTTGATTTTCCTTCGAACATGCTTCCAATTTTGCAATCCCCTCTTGATGTGCAGTTATTATTCTATTTTCTTCAACTGTTGCAATTTGAGTATTAGAACTATTATATAAAATAGTTTTGTCATTAGCATCTTCTGGTTCGACCCTTCCTTTTATTTCAAAGGTTTCACCCACTTCTAGAAAAACTTCACTTTCATCTAATTTTATTCCAGTTACTGGACTATATACTATGATTTCTATTTGACTTTTAACATCATTATCTTGTGCTTTTACAGTTATTATAGTTTTGCCTGAACTTAGAGCTAAAATATTTCCTTTATCATCAATTGTTGCAACTTTATTATTACTTGAAAAATAAATAACCTTATTATTACTTGCTTCTTTTGGAAAAATTATCACTTGTAATTGCTTTTTTTCACCTTTTAAAACAGTGGAATTATCAATTGTAAGCTCAAGCCTTTCTATCTTCACCTCTGGTATCTCTGATACATAATTTTGAAAAATATATCCTATAATTCCATTATCTAATTTAACTTTATCCCATCTTTCACCAGCTTGTCTACCCTTTTCCAATCTAGTCATTTTAGTTTCTTTATTAATCGTAGTAATTATTTCATAGGAAGTTGATGGTCCTGTACGAAGATTTACTTTATCTGAATTACATAATAATTTTTTATCATCTTTTACAAAATCCTTTGAATTTATATTTGGATTTTGGGTAGGAATTGATGGCATATTATTATAAATAGGGATAATGAAAGTCATAGGAGTATCTAACAATCCACTTTTATTATAACCATTATAAATTGACTTAGCTTCACTGTAAGGTGCTAATACATTTGTCATGTATTGATGTGTAAATAAAGTCCCATTTCTATCATCATTCACATCAAATTTTTGCAAATATACAGTATTTTGACCAACATTAATATAACTAGAGCCAATAAAAATAGCTCCACCTGTAATTGCTTTTTCTTTCGTATTCCAAGGAATTAAATATTTATCTTTAGTAGCTTGACTTGCGCCTTTACCATCTTTGGCATATTGTAATCCTTTTTTTATAGCTCCCATAGGCTCTGAGGAACTAGTAGCACCTATATTATAAAAATTATAATATCCTTCAAAACCTGATACTTTACCACTAATAGAACTATGTGATAAAAAAGGTCCTACTTCTTGTTTTATACGAGAAGCTAAATGATATGGACTAACCTTAGATGTATGTCCACCTCTTAAAATCAAATCAGAATATTTCTCACTCATATTTATAATTTGTCCACCAGTATTCAAATAAGATACCTTAGTATTATAAAACTCTGTTCCATATAAAATCTTTTCAATACTATTCAAATTATTAGTATGTGCTTCATAAGATAAGGTCTCAAATTGAAAAAGACAACCTTCATTTAAAAAATTTCGTGGATCCATGCAAAACTCAACAGCTTGCCTTGAACTATCAACCCAACCACTGTCAATCTCTACATTATATTGACCAGGTTTAGTATTTTTCCAACTATCTGAATAATTCTTTGGAACTAAATTCTTACCATAAATATTTTCTTGATCTATAACATAATTCCAATCTAAATTAGTATACAAGGCTCTAAAATTCCAATATGGATGTTTTTTTGACAATTCAATTAAATATGGCTGAAAAGTATCAGGAAAATTCTCAATTCCATCTTTTTTATCAGATGCAAAAGAACTAAAGTAAAAAAATAAACCAACTAAAATTAAAATTAAAAAAACTCTTGGGATGATTTTGGGGACGGAGGAAAAAATCATGATTTAACCTCCCTTGCTTTTACAATTATCCTTTTTGAGGAATCACTTGTACAGGTAATTAAGGTTACTTCTTTATCTCCATTTGTTTTTTGAGATAAACAACTTACATCTTCTGGTAAAACAGTATATATTTTATAAACTTCGTAATTTACCTTACCAGTATTATTATCAGAAATTGTAAAGGTATTCCCTATTTCCAATTTCTTTAGATTTCTAAACATGTTGTTATTTACGAAATTATGTCCTGCAACACAAAAGTTTCCAACTTGATTTGGATTTGCTCCCCAAAATTTTGTAACAGACACATTTAATGCCTTTATAGAGTAATTTTTTAATATATAGGTTTTTAAATTAATTGCTGGAATTTCTAATTTTGCTAATACATCATATCCTCTATATTCTTTTATAACTTCTTCTCTTGGATATTCTTCTTTTTTTTCTAACTCTTGTGTTTCTTCTCTTACTTTTGCTTCTTTAGTTTGTTCATTTATTGTTTCTTTTTTATTTGAATTATAAATTGTACTTATATTATTTGTTATATAATCTGAATCTTTTTTATCAATATGATTATCTTTATATTCTATAATTCCTATACATGTAATAATACTAAGTATAAGGCTTATTAACACAAAATTAATATATTTAGACTTTTTTTTCACTTTCCTTACTTTCTCCTTTTTTATGTAATAAGGAATTTTTTAAATGGAGGATGATTTTGGGGACGGAGGAAAAAATCATGATAGATATTTAAATTCATTATTTAATATATTTTTATATTATTATCATGATTTTTTCCTCCGTCCCCAAAATCATCCTCCATCCTCAAAGTCCCTTATCAATTAATTAAATTGAATTATTTTTTCCTATTATAATAAACGTAACTGCTTAATAAAGCAATTAAAACTATTATAACTGGAATAAACATATTATTACCTGTTTTAGGTAAGTTTTCTGGCATTTGTTCTTCTATACTTGGAGTTGTTTCTTCTGGAGTTTCAGGTGTCTCTGGTGTTGTAGGTACCTCAGGTTTTTCTGGTGTTGTTACAGGTGGTTCAGGTGTTGCTGTTTCTAATACTGAAACAGTTATTGCCTTTTCAGCTATTACTTGGTCTGAATTGTCTCTATCTATTAATTTTAAAGTTATTGTGTAATCTCCTGCTTTACTGAAAGTTGCTTTTGTTTTTAATACTTGTGATACGTCTTTTCCACCAATTTTATAACCTTGTGCATCTCCCCATCCACTTTGGATGATGTCATGTTCTAAGTTTGAACTGTCTGTTGCCATTAATTTTACAGTTGCATCTGTTGGTGTAGTTGCTTCTGCTATTAATCTTGCATGTTCATAATAACGTCCCATTGGTGATGAATATAATAATGTCATTTCTTTTTGTTGTTCTTTTATTACTTCCCCTGTATAATCTAATTTTATTGTGTAATCTTCATATGCTGGTTCTACTGTTACATTTTTAACAATTGGTGTTGTAATATCATCATAAGTTACTGATGCATCAGCATTTGCTAACCCTTCTGCTGTTATTGTAAATTCAGTTGGGTTAGAGGTTGTTATATCTGCTTTAGCTTTAAAGGTTACACTCATATTGGTTCTAGGATTTGTTCCTCCTGTAGAATCATGATATACTACTTTTACTTTATCTGTTGTGTCATTTGCTGTTCCTCCTTCTGCTGATATATATTCAAAGATATTATTATCATAAGAAACATCAAAAGTATATGCTCCTAAATTTGTTCCAAATTCAACATTTACTTTTACTTCTTCTCCTGGTCTTACAGTTGTTTTATCTGTTTTTATATCTATTGTATCTAATGCAGCAGCATAAGTATTTCCAGTAAAAATAAGTAAAGATAATATACTTATTATAGTTAAAATACTAATTATTTTTTTCATTAATAATTTCCTCCTTTTTTGTTTTATATTTTTATTATGTTTAAATTTTTTTCAATTATGTAAAACAAAAAAAGAAACATAATAGAAATATTTTCTATTATGTTTCTTTGTACACATATAAACTATAATTGCTAGCACTTTGAGATTTTTCCTTATAATTTTATTTCATTTTTTCTTTAAGTCTTACTAAAGTATTTAATGCATCAATAGGTGTCAATTCATTTAGATTAATTTTATCTACCTCATGTGCAATTTCTGCTAATTTATAATTATACATATCGAATTGACCTTCAACCTCTTTTCTTTTTTCTACTTTTTCTTGTGACTTACCAGTTAAAATATTTTTTCTTTCTAAAGAACGTAAAATTTCATTAGCTTTTCCGAGTTACAACTTTAGGAACACCTGCTAATCTAGCAACATGAATTCCATAGCTTTCATCTGTTCCTCCTCTTACTATCTTTCTAATAAAGACTATATCTTCACCTTTTTCCTTAACAGCAATAGAATAATTCTTAATTCCATCTAATTTTTCTTCTAACTCTGTTAATTCATGATAATGAGTAGCAAATAAAGTTTTTGCTCCACATTTTTCTTTATCAGCAATATATTCTGCAACTGCCCATGCAATTGATAAACCATCATAAGTTGAAGTTCCCCTACCAATTTCGTCTAAAATTACTAAACTATTTTTTGTTGCTTCTTTTAGAATTGTTGCAACTTCCATCATTTCTACCATAAATGTACTTTGTCCCATACTTAAATCGTCAGATGCTCCAACTCTTGTAAAAATTTTATCAACTACTCCTATTATTGCCGATTCTGCTGGAACAAAACTTCCAACTTGTGCCATTAAAGTAATAAGTGCAACTTGTCTCATATATGTAGATTTACCAGCCATATTCGGACCAGTAATTATAGATAATCTATTATCATCTTCATCTAAATATGTATCATTTTCTACAAATGTTCCTGCACCCAAAATCTTTTCTACCACTGGATGTCTGCCATTTTTTATATCAATTTTTCCTAAATCGTTTACTTCTGGCATGCAATAATTCATATCTTCTGCAACTGTTGCAAATGATGTTAAAACATCTAAGGTTGATACAATCTCACTTGTTTTTTGAAGTCTAACTATATTTTTAGCAATTTGTTCTCTAATTTCTGTAAAAGCCTTATATTCTAATGTAACTATCTTTTCCTCTGAACCTAGTATTTGATTTTCTAAATTTTTTAGTTCTTCTGTTATATATCTTTCTGCATTTGTTAAAGTTTGCTTTCTTATATATCTTTCTGGAACTTGATTTAAATTTGATTTTGTAACTTCTAAATAATATCCAAATACTTTATTAAAACCAATTTTTAAGTTTTTAATACCTGTTTTTTCCTTTTCATTCGCTTCTAATTGAATTAGCCAATTTTTTCCTTCAGTTTGAGCAATTTTTAATTTGTCAATTTCCTCATTATATCCTAATTTAATTATTCCACCTTCTTTTACTGACATTGGTGGATCTTCTACTATTGAAGTTTCTATAAGTTCATATATATCTTTTAATTCATCTAAATTTTCATATAGTTCTTTTAATAATTCAGAATCACACTCTAATAGGCATTTCTTTACTTCTGGCAATTTGAATAAGGAATTTTTTAAAGTAATCATATCTCTAGCATTTGCATTTCCATAAGCCATTTTACCTGATAAACGTTCAATATCATATACTTTTTTTAAATTTTCTATAATATCTCCTCTAAGCATTATATTATCTTTTAATTCTTTAACTGAATTTAATCTTTTATTAATATCTTTTACATCTACTAAAGGATCATTAAGCCACCTTCTTAAAAGTCTTCCTCCCATAGATGTAGAAGTTTTATCAAGTACCCATAATAAAGTACCTTTTTTAGATTTATCTCTCAATTTCTCTGTTATTTCTAAATTTCTTCTTGCACTAATATCTAAAGACATATATCTTGATAGCTGATAAACTATAATTTTATTTATATGGTCAAGACTTGTTTTTTGAGTTTCTTCCATGTATTCTATTAATGCATTTATAGAACTAATTGCTAACTTTTTATCTTCAAAATTTTCTACTTTTTTACTATTAGTATCTACAATATTAAATCTTAAATTCAAATTATTTAAATCGCTTGAAAAAAATTTATTATTAAATTTGGTTATATAAACCTTTTCGAATCTTTCTTTTATTTTTAAAATTTCCTCTGTAGAATCAGACATCATAGAATTTATAACCAATTCTGATGGAGTATATCTTGCTATTTCATCTAATAACATAGGAAAATTATTATTATCTTTAATCTCTGTTGTATAAAATTCTCCTGTAGAAATATCACAAATACTAATGCCAAAATAAATTCCAGATTTAAAAATCGACATAATATAATTGTTTTTTCTTTCTTCAAGTAAATTACTATCAACCAAGGTTCCTGGTGTAATTACTTTAATAACACCTCTTTTAACTATTCCTTTAGTTTCTTTTGGATCTTCTAATTGTTCACAAATAGCTACTTTAAACCCTTTAGCAATTAACTTTGCAACATAAGTATCTGCTGCATGATGTGGTACTCCACACATAGGTGCTCTCTCTTCTTGTCCACAATCTTTACCTGTTAAAGTTAACTCTAATTCTCTAGAAACTGTTAATGCATCATCAAAAAACATTTCATAAAAATCACCTAAACGATAAAAAAGTATACAGTCTTTATATTCCTCTTTAGTTTCAAGATATTTTTGCATCATAGGTGAATATTCTGCCATAATTATTACTCCTTTTATTCTTATTTATTTTTCTTCTCTTACTTTATTATCAATATATTCTTCTAAATTTTCTATTTGTTTTATTTCATATTTGTTTGCATTTCTATTAATAAATTGTTCTTTTAATCTTTGTATTCTTGTATATGCTATTGTTTTTTCTCCTTCTAATTGTCTAAATCCTTCTAAAGAAATTCTAACAGTATGATAAACTATATTGTTGTTTTTACTTTTATACACTAATTTAGAATTTATAATTATATTGAAATTTAACTAACTTTTTGTACATTCTTTATATTTGCTTGCCTTCTTACAATTCTTTTTATTTGATTTCCATATTCTATTTTATCTTCTGTCCTAGGCAAAATATAGTTTTCATTTAATTGTTGTTTAGTTTTCCCATATCTATTTTTATATTCTAAATCATTTCTCTTAAAACAAAAATCAAAATCCTTTTTTGGAATTATTGTTGTCTGTGCAACTGTTATTATATTTAGTATTCTTTGAAAAATTTTTTCTGTGCTAACTTGTAAATTAGCTTCTCCTAAATCTTGTAATACATACTCTGTAGCATTTTTTGGCAGTTCGTTATTTTGTAAAACCTGAATTTCATTTAAAAATGCTAAAGTTTTATATAATTTTTCATTTCCTATACTATATATAAATCCTTTACTTGATTTTAATAATATATTTAATTCTTTATCACTCATTAAATCTAAGTCTTGAAAAACTTTTATTTTTTTTTCTAATACTTGTAGTGGATTCTGTTGTAATATTCTTGGGTATCTATTTATTAAATTTATTATGTCATTTTCAGATATATATGCTTCTTCTTTTTTTAATATACCCACATTTCTTTGTCTAAAAAATTGCACTATTTGAGATATATTATTTATAAAAGTATCTACATTCATACTATCAAATTCTTTACTTTGAAAAAGATTTCCTAATTTTTTAGCAAAGCTTGCAATTTTATTTTTAGATAAACTTTGTATGCTTTCATCATATTTTTTATTTTCTCCTATATTAATTGCTTTTGTTACCTTTGTATTTCTATTACTTTTCATTTTTTTATTCCTTTACTTTTTTCTAATTTTATTTTTATATAATTTTTCCCTTTAAATACCACATATGTTCTGAAATAATATTTACTTTTTGTATTGTCCCTATTAATTCTTTTTTTCCCTCAAAAACAACAACTTTGTTACTATCTGTTCTGCCAGTAAGCATATTTTCGTTATTTTTACTTATCCCTTCTACTAAGATTTTTTGAGTTGTTTGTATATATTTTTGGTTATTTTTTTCAATTTGACTTTCAAATAATTTTTTTAATTCATCAAATCTTTTATGTTTTATTTCTTCTGGAACTTGATTTTCCATTCTGTCTCCTGGTGTTCCTATCCTTCTTGAATAGATAAACATATATACTTGTTCATAATTTACTTTTTTTACAACGTCAAGAGTATCTTCAAATTCTTCATCCGTTTCTCCTGGAAATCCAACTATTATATCTGTAGATAAAGTTAAATTTGGAATTTTACTTTTCATTTTTTCTACTAATTTTAAATATTGTTCTTTTGTATATTTTCTATTCATCTCTTTTAATACTTTAGAATTTCCTGACTGTAAAGGTAAATGTACTAGTTTACATACTTTATCACATTCTGCTATTGCTTCTATTACATCATCTGTAAAGTCCTTTGGATGTGGTGAAATAAATCTTATTCTTTCGATTCCATCAATTTTATTTATTGCCTTTAATAAGGTTGCAAAAGAATTAATTCCTTCATATTGTTCAAATTGAATATTTTTTTCTTTTTCAACACGTAAATATGAATTGACATTTTGCCCTAATAAGGTAATTTCTTTATAGCCTTCTCTTGCTAAGGTTTTTACTTCTTTTATTATGTCTTTTGGTTTTCTACTTCTTTCTCTTCCTCTTACATATGGAACTATACAATAACTACAAAAGTTGTTACATCCATTCATTATTGTTACTGATGCTTTATATTTACTATCTCTTTTTATTGGTAATCCTTCATAAATTTTTCCTTCTATATCTATTATATCTTCTTTTTTTCTTTTTTCTTCTATAACTTTATATAAATTTTCAGGAATTTTATGTAAGGTATGTGTTCCAAATAAGATGTCTACAAATGGATAGCTCTTTTTTATTTTGTCTGTTATGTGCTTTTCTTGCATCATGCACCCACCTATTGCTATTATTGTTCCTTTATCTTCTCTTATTTTTTTTAATTCTCCTAGCTTCCCAAATAATTTTTCTTCTGCATTTTCTCTTACACAACATGTGTTAAATATTACTATTTCTGCTTCTGATTGCTTTTCTGTTTTTTGGTAGCCCATTTCTTCTAATATTCCACATATTTTTTCTGAGTCATTTTCATTTAACTGACATCCCATTGTTGTTATGTTGTATTTTTCTTTTTTGTTTTGATTTATTTTTTTTACTTTTTCTATATATTGCTTTTGCTCTTTTATTTCTTCTGATGGTTCCAATTTCGTTCCTCCATTTTATCCTATTTTATTATATTTTGACATTTTTTGCAAGTTAAAAATTGTAATCCTTTAAAATTAAAATTTATTTAATATTGATAAATTTCAAATAGTGCGAGAAGGGTTATAATTATTTATTTTCGAGTGACTCTGGGGTAACCAATCAAAAATTCTGAAAAAGTTTGACAAAACTTTTTCTTAGAATTTTTAGGTTGGGGCAACGAAAATAATAAATAATTATAACCCTTTGGGAGCGAGTAGAATAAATAAATTTTAATTTTAAAGGATTACAATTTTTACTTGCTTAAAATGTAAAAAATCCTGTGTTTATACAGGATTCCATTTAACTTTTTATTTAATTTTTTTATTTTAAGCAAGACCATATTTTTTCTTAAATTTATCTGCTCTACCACCAACTGTTTCTTGTCTTAAGTTTCCTGTCCAATATGGATGGCATTTAGAACAAACGTCTACTTTTAAATCTTTTTTTGTTGAGCCAACTTCTAAAACATTACCACATGCACATGTAATAGTTGTTTGGTTATATTCTGGATGTATATTTTTTTTCATTTAAAGTTCACCTCTTTCTTAGTTATAAATAACATGACTATTTTTTATAATATCATATTTTATCTAATAATTCAAGTATATTTTTTATTTTTCATCTTTTTGATGTTCTTGTGCATACTGTGCTGAATATAACATTTCTTTATTTATTGATAATTTATTAACTAGTTTCCCCATTACATTAAAAACGCAAGCAACTATTAAAATTATCATTCCTATTCTTTTCCAATATTTAGCAAGCATTTTTTCTCTCCTTTAAACTAATTCAATATAATTATACTTTTATTTTTTAAAAAAGTCAATAATTTTTAATTGTTTTGGTTACACTAATTTTGGTGATAAATAATGAATAAAAATATTTGGATAATATTAACTATAATTTTAATATTAATTGTTGGATTTAGTATTTTCTTTTTTACAAAAAATAATAATAATAAAGATAACAATACCATGTATGAAGCAAATAGAACTTCAACAAATAATATCATAAATACTTCTACGAATGAACAAACAACTAACACTTATAGAAATGATTTAAATAATCAAAATACTAGTAATATAAACACAAATTATTCATCTAAGGAAACAATAAATACACCAAAAATTATTGAGGAACAAATTGCAACTTTTTCAACTAAAATATATTCACAAGATACATCTAGACAAAATAATATTGAAATTACATGTAAAGCCTTAGATGGAACTACTGTTAAAAACGGTGCAACTTTTTCTTTTTGTAATACAGTAGGTCCTTCTACTTCTAATAAAGGATATCAAAAGGCTGATATATTTGATAATAAAGGAAATAAGAAAAAAGGCTTAGGAGGAGGAAATTGTCAAATTAGTAGTACTTTATATAATGCTGTTTTATCTGTTCCTTCTTTACAAGTAACCGAAAGACATGCACATAGCAATAATGTACCATATGTTGCTAAAGGAAAAGATGCAGCAGTTGCATATGGTAGTTATGATTTTAAATTTATAAATAAAACAGGAAAAGATATAAAGATAAAAGCTCAAACTTCTAAATCTAATGTAACAGTCAGTTTAATTTCTTTAATAGATGAATAATATTTATAATTTTTTTGCAACCTATCATATTCTGTTTGACTATTCAATAAATTGTAAAAGGTGATAATTATTGAATAGGTCAAGAAAATTTTTAATTAATGGAATTATTTTAACTTTAACTACTCTTTTGATAAAAAGTGTTGGATTTGTTTTTAATATTTATATAGCAAAAAAAGTTGGTTCAGAAATAATTGGTATATTTGGACTAGTTATGTCAGTATATTTATTTGCTATAACTTTTGCAACATCTGGTTTAAGTTTGGCATGCACCTATATAGTTTCTGAAAAATTTGCAACAAAAGATTATACTTGTGCAATCAAAACTGTAAAAACTTGCTTTATATATGCAAGTTTTTTAGGCATTTTTGGAATGTCAATTTTAATATTATTTGCTAAACCTATTAGTGAAGTATTTTTTACTGGTCAAATTAATTCATCCCCTATTTTTAGCATGGCATTTGGCTTACCACTTATTGCAATTTCTTCAGTAATTTCTGGATTCTTTACGGCTATAGGTAAACCTTTTAAAAACTCAATTTCTCAAGTTATTGAATTTCTTGTTAAAATGTTAGCAACTATTATCTTATTAAAATACTTCTTTACAAAAGATATAAGTACTATATGTAGTTTATTAATTATTGCAGATGTTATTTCAGAAATAGCTTCCTTTGTTCTTAATATTATTTTTTATTATATAGAAAGAACAAAAATTATTTTCTCTAATAAGTGTTCATCTAACTATAAAAAAGAAATTTTAAAAATATCTTTTCCAGTTGCTATAACTTCATATATACGTTCAGGTCTATCCTCTTTTAAACAATTTCTTATACCTATTAGTTTAGAAAAATATGGAATGTCTTATGCAATTGCACTTTCAAATTATGGAACTATCAATGGTATGGTAATGCCAATTTTATTGTTTCTTAGTGTATTTGTTAATTCTTTTGCATCATTACTAGTTCCAGAATTCTCACGCCTTTTAGCTGGAAACAATGTTAAGCGTATGAAGTTTGTATGTGAAAAAATTTTTCAAAAGGCTTGTTATTTTTCTATTGGCATTGGTACTTGTTTGTTTTTCTTTTCTTCAGAAATTAGTTATATGATTTATCAAAATTTGAATTGTGATTTTTGGATTAAAATTTTATCACCTTTAGTATTTTTTATATATATTGATACTATTATTGATAATTTATTAAAAGGTGTTAATGAATCTTTTAAAGTAATGTGTTGTAATGTTTTGGATTTAGTTTCTACAATTGCTATACTTTATTTTTTAGTTCCAATTTTTGGAATGAATGGTTATATTTTTAGTATTTATTTTAGTGAAATTTTGAACTTTACAATTAGCAGTTTTCAATTACGAAAAAGAATTAAGTTTGATCTTTCTTTTAAGAATTATATTTTGCTACCTATTTTTGCAAGTATTCTTAGCCTTTTTATTAATTCTATCTTTGAATTTTCTTTTGAAAATTTTATTTGGTATTCTATTTTTAAAATAATATTATATTTAGTTATTTATATTTTTGTTCTTATTATTTTATTAAAATTTACAAAAAAAATATAACAAAGCTAAAACAAAAGCGACATGATTAGAATATTTTGACCTTTTAACTTACATACATGTCGCGTTTTTGTTTGCCTGTGAAAATTCTGGAAGAATTTTCTGTGGAATGTGATTTTGTTGTATAGAAAAATCAGAGATTTTTTCTATACAATAAAAAAGGGTTTATAAAAAAAGTCCCAACGAAAAATGAGTGAAATATTTTCACTCATTTTTCGTTTTATAAAGTGCCATAAATATTAAAAATTAGGGCATCTATGATATAATATTGAACCGAAAGTTGTAAGATTTGTCCATTCTTATTTTGACAGAGAGCCCGCAATGGTTTTGATTGAGGGAAGCAGGGGCGGAAAGGCTATGCTTAAGGTTTTGCCTCCCCTTGTGATTTATGATGAGTCTGGAAATTATACGGATGAGATTTTTAATATTTATTATGATTAAATTTCTATTTTTATAAGTGATTGGATTTGATGTTTATGAAAGGCACACTTTTTGTATGCGGAACG
>CAQPRV010000120.1 GCA_948857205.1 uncultured Clostridia bacterium | reverse complement strand
TTATTATTTGCTTTTCACTTGCTAAATCTAGTCTTGCTTCTGTTATTAATAATTTTAATTCTTCTTTTGCAGTTTCTTCATTTGTTTTTTGTCCTGCAGTTGTTGCTCTTTTTAGTATTCCATTTTCTCCTGTTAATGTTATTATTGTTACTCCTGCTAGTATTAACAATACAATTATAGTTATTATTAGTGCTATCAATGTAATCCCTTTCGTATCTCTCATTTCCATTCTCCTCCTATGTTTCATCATTTTTTTACCTTTCTACTTACTACTATTTTTTATTTCTATAGGTGCATTCATATTTCAAAATCTCCTTTTTCTACCTTATTTTTAGTATGTCCTAGATATTTAACTGCATTTCAATTATAACATAAAATTTTATAAATTCTTATATTTTTGAAGATATTTGTTATATAATCTAAAAATTATTGTATTTAGGTTAAATATTAGAATTTTTAGTAAAACCTATTACGACTTATTCGGTGGGTAACAAATTTATATGTAATGTTTTATCTTCTAATTAAATACTTCTTTTATTTTATATTCTTGTTTCATAAAATACCTATTCCTTACTTCATAGGGCATTTATTTTTTTATGTAAAAAACACTTTTTAATTTATTTATAATTCTCATAAATATTGATTCTTTATATGGTATCATTGCAGTTTCATTTATAACATTCTGATTAATTTCTTTTGTTTCTTGTATGTGGTTTTTAAAAATGTTATCGGGATTATACTTTTCTCTAAGCTTCATTTGATACTTGTCTTCATTTTCCTTTAAAATATTTTTTACTTCTAATTTTTCATTTTCATCTTTACACCAATAATTTAAATATAACAGAACTATTATAGACATTGTTTCTTTTTTTATATTTTGTTCATTTAATGGTATATTGTCAGTATATTGTGAATTATAATTAACTTCTCTTTTTTCTTTTAGCATATTAATTAAGCTAGTTGGCAATTTATCTATATAGTCATTTCCTAATAAATTTAAAACTTGATATACCTCGGAATATATTTCTTTGGCTTTTATATTCATACTTCTTTTCCTTTATAATCTTTTTCTTGTTCTTCTAGTCCTTTTCAATATTATTAAATAATATTCCCTTTAATCCAATATCATTAGCACTTATTATATTTCTTTTAGTATCATCTATTAAAATTGATTTCTCTATATCCAATTTATATTTTTCAATTAACTTTTGATAAATTTCAACATTAGGCTTACTTATATTTTCAAAACAAGAAAATACTCCTCCATCTGCTACTTGTATTATTTCAAAACTATCCTTAATATAGTTATAAGTATCTTTTGTTATATTTGAACACAAATATATTTTATATCCATTTTGCTTTAAACTTTTATAGTATTTTATCATTTCTTGTTTTGGTGGTAACATATATTTCAAGCTTTCTTTGCTAAGTATTAGTTCTATTTCATTTTTATATTTTTGATTTTCCTTAACTAAGTATTCTATTAATTCACTATTTGTTATAAATCCATTTAAACAATCTTTCCATTTTTGATTGTGAAAAATTATATCATTTAGTTCTTTTCTTTTAACCTCTTCTATATTTAGTTTGTCTAAATATGTTTTTGGATTGTACTCCAGTAGCACTCCACCTATGTCAAATATTATATTTCTAATCATTACATTCTCCTATTTCATGTTTTTGACCTTGTATAATATATTTAGGTTTTTAATAAAGGATTTACCTATAAACCCATTTCCACTATAAGTATAATTCTATATACTTATAATAACTTAGATAGAGTGTCGCTCATTTTGCCTTGAAGTTTATCTTCGTGATTAGAAAGACTAGCACCTCTTTCTTATTGGCTATATATGAATGAGTTGGATGTTTTAATTTGTCTATTTGTTTTTTGTATTTTTGATTAATTTCATAGATTTCTATTTGATGTTGTTTTATATCTTTAATTTCTTGTGATAAATTATTACATTTTTTTAATACATCTTCTAATTGCTTAAATATATGTTTATCATAAACCGTAGCCATAATTTACCACCTTTCTTTATTTTATATTATATATTAAACAAAGAAAAAAGACCATAACAATAATATTTCAATACTGTTACAGTCTCTGTAATATTCTGTTGATAACTTTCTATTATTTTTTATTTCCAATTTAAGGCTGAGTAGTAACAAATTAATCATAAAACGAAAAAATTAATCACAATACAACCATAAAAAGCTGTCAATATTTTTTGATTAGGACACCCTAAAACATTAAAATTATTTCAAGAATAGTTCACCCTGATGTTGATGTGGGCTCTGCCCACACCCGACCTCAGGAATTTTTTTTTGTATTCTGTCAATACTATTATTACCGACGGAATATTAAGCAATGCGTTCATTCTTTAAGCAATTAAAGTATATGAACTCTGCAATGATATTTTCAATAGATTCTATTTTCTCTATTGGAATATCATTTTTATCATAGATTGGAATAACCGTGTACAATTTGTTTTTGTATAACACTTTTATTCCAATCTTTTTGCTTATTAGTACATCTATTCTAGTTCTTGGTAGTATATCTATATTTTTAATTTTAAAGCTAACATTGTTAAGTGAAAAACATGCTCCATTGTCTACCGTTCTTTTGTATTTTACTGTTAATAGGGTAACTAAATTAACAGATTTTAACAGTGGTATAAATGCTTTTTTCTTATCTTTTGGTTTTACTTTATACTTTTTATTATATTTTTTTATATATTCCTTTAAAAACATATTAGCTTGTTCCATATTTGTAATATTATTTATTTTAAATTCCGTTATGAGCCTATCATGTAAAGTATTCCATAGTCTTTCAATTCTACTTTTAGCTTGTGAAGAGCCAGCATGGATTAAATGAATACCTAATTCATTCATTATCTTTCCAAATTGAGTATTTGGTTCTTCTATTCCTGATAATTGTTCTTCTAGTGTTAATTTATCTTTTTTTGTAGTAAAGAAGATACTTGAACCATCAGCATAAATATTTTCAGGAACACCAAAATTTTTAAGTGTTTGTCTAATTACTTCAAAATATCCTTGCATACATTCATTTTTACACATATATAAACCAGTTATTTGACCAGAAGCATCATCGATTAAACCATGTAAAGTGTATTTATTATTATCTCCTACAAAAAATTCATGAGGAGTAGCATCTATTTGAAGTAATTCACCAATCTTACTACGTCTGTTCCTTCTATGATGTACTTTTGTTTTTCGATGTTTTCTAGGACTTTTTATATTATTTTGTTTTAGAAAATTGTAAAGAAAAGAATAACTAACTATAATATTATATTTTTCTTCTAAGATATCTTTAAAGTGCATTACATTAACAGTATCAAATTCTGGTTGTTTTCTAATATCTAATAAAGCAATATCTAATGTTCTTTTAGGTTGTCTAACACAATTTCCATGTAACATGGAGGAAACGCCATATTCTTTATACCTCGCTTTCAATTTTTTTATATAGCGTTCGGAAAAACCTAAACGATTAGCTGCTTGTTTAACAGTCATATTACCTTCTACACAACATTTTATGATATGTGCTTTTAATTCTTCTTTTTTATTCATTAAATATCTCACCTCCATATTATTTCCAACATAGGGGTGAACTTTTCATCAGATATTCACTTAGGGTGATCTTATCATAAATTAATCACAATACAACCATAAAAAGCTGTCAATAACTTTAGAAAATGTCCCAAAAATTTCTGAACATTAACGGAAAAAATATTTTCCGTTTTGCATATAATCTAAAGTCTGTTTTCGCTCGCCACGTGGCAGGCTCCAGATTTAGTTTTTTGTGTATTAAAATCTAC
>CAQPRV010000119.1 GCA_948857205.1 uncultured Clostridia bacterium | reverse complement strand
GTAGATTTTAATACACAAAAAACTAAATCTGGAGCCTGCCACGTGGCGAGCGAAAACAGACTTTAGATTATATGCAAAACGGAAAATATTTTTTCCGTTAATGTTCAGAAATTTTTGGGACATTTTCTAAAGTTATTGACATAGTTAAATAAGTTTTTTGTATTTAATTATGATTAATTTATGATAATGTCTTAAGTAGTAACTATAGAAAATGTACCAATATGAAAATAATTAAAGAAGAAATTGAAATTATTGTTAATAACGAAATGGCTTTAGAAGATTCACCTCCAAAAGATCCATAATTATAATAGTATAAAATTTAAAAATATTTACTATAAATCTTAAATTAAGTTATTTATATTTATTATTTTTTTAATAATAATGTATTACCTACTCTTTTCTACAATTTCTACTACATCTGCAATATATTCACCAATAATAGGAATATTAAGTGTAACAATTTTTTGTAATAGCATAACTAAAAGAGCTGTTATAATTGTAACACCTATCCCAATACCTACACCTCTAAAAATACCTGCAATTAAATTTCTTTTAATAATTTCTTTTCTATTTCCCAAAATATAAGATAATTCAATCAAATTTCCTTCTTGCAAGATCTTAGTAAGCTCTTCAACTGACTGATTTAAAATATTAAATCTCTTTTTTCTTAACATATAAATCCTCACTAATATAGGATAATGGCAGATATAAATTTATATTTTTAATATAAATTTATGTATGTCTTATTTTTATATGTATAATATAATTAAAAAAATCCACCTAATACTATAGTGGATTTTTTTCTACATTTTATTCATTTACATTCATATTTACAATAATATTATTTAAATTAATATTACTATTAGTCATATCATTTACTGTATTTGTAGAATCAGTATTACTTTTATTTAATTCTTGTTTTTTCTTATCCTCTTTTTCTTTTACATGTTCCAAAGTCTGAATTAACTCTTGAAGTTTTTTTACATCTTTTCCCATCATTTCCCAGTCACTTTTATTAGTAGAATCTGTTAAGTTTTTATTAGTTTTAATAATAGTCTCAATTAATCCCTCTACATCTTCTGTATTTTCGACTTCTATATCAACTGCATATTTAGAAAGTAAATTTTCTAATGCTTTATTTAATGTATCTCCAATAGCAACTTTATTACCTGATGCTACTACAACTTTCTTTAAAACAGGAATTTCAGATTCATTTAACATAGTTTGATAAATTGGCTCAACATATAATAAAGTATTTTCAATTGGAACAACTATCATTTGTTTTGTTAATTTTGTTCCAGTTGTATTTAGTATTTCTAGCTCACTTGATATTGCTTCATCTTCCTCTATTTGCTTATCTAATTGCATTGGACCAACAATATTACTATCTGCAGAAAATTTATATAACTTTAACTCATTAGAAATACCATTTGTATTTCCTACTAGATAGGAAATCAAATTTTGTTTTTCATTAGGTGTATAAATTTGAACTAATCCAAATTTTTCTCCATCATTTGTTTTTAACATTGTATAATATGGTTTCATATATGTTCCTACTGATTTAGATGACTTTATACTATTATATTTTGCTATATCCCATAAATCATCTGCTCTATATAATACATCAGGTTTTACATTATGATATACTTTCAAAACTTCTGATTGTACATTATATAATAATTCTGGATATATAAAATGACTAGATATGTCTTGTGGGATTTCTTCGTCTAAATTAACAAATAAGGTTTTATATATATTTCTATATGCCATTGCTATTGGATCTGTTCTATCTGTAATATAAAATGACATTGTTCCATCATAACTATCAATAAGCACCTTAACAGAGTTTCTTATGTAATTGATATTCTCTTTTATTCCATTATGTTGTATATTTGTATATTGCGAATATGGATAATTACTTGAAACTGTATAGGCATCTATAACCCATACAATTCTTCCTTCCTTTGTGATTACTGTATATGGTTTTTCATCATATATTAAATATGGCATTGCCTTTTTAGCCCTAGAAATTATATCTCTATTAATTAATATCTTACTATCATTTGTAATTTCACTTGAAAATGCTAAATTAATATCTCCTTTTGTTATTCCTAAAATCAATCTATCTAAAAAGCCTAATTTTAATCCTGCTTTTCCATCATATATTGATGTATAATCTTTTCCTTTTTCATCTGTATAATCATATTCTTGTTTATTTTTTACATTTGTTGCTATTGTTTCTTTATTTCCAATACCAAAATACATTCTTGGTTGAATAACTTTAACCTTTTCATCTTTTCCTGATATTTCTTTTTGAATATACTCTACATTTCCTATATCTGTGCTTTCTGTAGCAGATACTATTATTTGTCCCATACCATGTGTATATTCATATGTTTTGTTATTGTAAGTTCTTCCAGAATTCGTAATTTCTCTTGGTGAAATATACACTAATTGATTTTGTCCATTTATATTGTATTCTGCTAGATTTGCATTTCTATATGAAAAATATCCTGTATTTGTTTGATTATTTTCTAGTGTTTTAATTACTGCATCTTTGCTGATGATTGGTATATTTTTAATTACATTATTATTTTCATTTACTTCTTCATTTGTAATTGTTCCAGAATTTTCTATATTTCTTTCTTCAATATTTAGATTATATGCATTTTTAGTGTTTTTAATATTTTCTGCAATATTATATTTTTCCTTATCCAATTCATTTGAGTTAACAAATATTAAATCAAAACCAACCATTACAAAAAATAATATTACTAAATATGATGGTATAATTGCAATATTTCTTAATACTTTACTTGTCTTGCCTTCTTTAAAAAATTTTATTGACTTATATGCAATAATAACTAAAAGAATTGCAAATACTACATACCCCCATAACTTTACAGTTGATTCTGTAATTCCTGCCCCTATTATATCTATATCATCATTTATTGTTAATATTTTTCCAAATAAAATGTCTTGTGTATTTACAATTGTTATAAATGCAATTCCTATTATTGTAAATAAAATATTTCTTAGCAATTTTCTCATAAATAGACTTTCTTTTAACATCTTTCCATCTATTCCATCAAAAAACCTATTAAATATTATAACATGATATAATGCCATATATATTGAAATCCCAATAATTAAAGTTATAATATATATTGTCATACTTTCTATAACTGGTTTTTGGAAGAAATAATATGAAATATCCATATTAAATATATTATCTTGTATTCCAAATGATGTACAATTTATCAACAACATTATTTTTTGCACAAATATTGAAGAAACAAAAATACTTATAATTACTGATATTACTAAAGCTAATGATTTATTTAATAATTTTGGCATTTCTTTTTTTTCTTTTTCGAAAAATGGCTTCAAACCTTTTTTTATTCCTCTATTTACCATATATATTATAGAATATAATATAACAAAATTAACTATGATAATGGAATATTTATATATTAGATTTGTTTCGAATATCTTTATATATTGTTCGCCCATTTCTAAATATTCTAAATAACTTCCTCGTAAACTAACATAATTAATTATTGCTAGTACTATTATAAATATTAGTACTGCAATCATTCTAGTTTTGCTTTTTTTGCACTTATTTATTTTTTTGGTTTCTTTTGTATTAGCAGTATCAATTATTGTTTCTTGTTTTATTTCATTTATTGAATTTACTATATCTTTCTGACTTTCACTTTTGTTATTTTCTGCCATTTCAACCTCCTATTAAATTTATTAACTAATAATTTATATAATTGCTCTTATAAAATCTTTTGAATTGAATATTTCCATATCATCAATTTGTTCTCCAATACCTATAAATTTTACTGGTATTTTATTTTCCTCTACTATTCCAATTACTACTCCACCTTTTGCTGTACCATCTAATTTTGTTAAAATTAATCCTGTTATATCTGTTTCTTCTTTAAATGCTTTTACTTGCGAAATAGCATTTTGACCTGTTGTTCCATCTATTACTAATAATACCTCTCTATCAGCTTCTTCCATTTCTCTGTTTATAACTTTTTGTATTTTATTTAACTCATCCATTAAATACTTTTTATTGTGTAATCTCCCTGCTGTATCTACTATTAATACATCTGCTCCTTTTTCCTTTGTTATTTTTATTGCATCATACACAACAGATGCAGGATCTATACCTTCTGCTCTTTTTACTATGTCAGCTCCTGAACGGTTTGCCCATATTTCAAGTTGTTCTACTGCTGCTGCCCTGAAAGTGTCTGCAGCAGCTATTACTACTTTTTTGCCATCTTTTGCTATTCGGTTTGCTATTTTCCCTATTGACGTAGTTTTTCCTACTCCATTAACTCCAACTACTAGTATTACTGACGGTTTTGTATTTAAGTGTAGATTTATATCTGTGACATCTAGTATCTTTTGCATTTCCTCTCTTAATGATTGCTTCACATCATCTTCATTTTGTATTTTTTCCCTTTTTAATCTATTTCTTAGGTTTTCTATTATTTTTATTGATGTTTCCATTCCTACATCTGACATTATTAGTATTTCTTCTAATTCTTCTAAAAAATCTTCGTCTACCTTTTTAAAACTACTGAATACATTACTTATTTTTTCATCGAAGGATGTCTTAGTTTTATTCATCCCATTTTTTAGCTTTTCAAAAAATCCCATTTTTTATCTCCTTAGTTATTTATTCTTTTATTTTTTGATATTGCTATTATAACACATATCTAAATAAATGTATACCCTTTATGACAATAGCTCACGTTAATTTGACTAGTACTTATGATACTTTTATAATTTTATTCCCCTACTTTTTTTCTATCTCTATGTTTATAACTTATTATAATTTTCACTATCCCATTGAAAACATTCTAATAGTTCTTCAGCTTCAATTGAAATTGACTTTTCTAAGTCTTCTGGTGAATGAAATTTATCCCAATCTCTTTCTTCATTAAATTGTTTTATTTCTTTTATTAATTTTCCCATCATATTTACTATCCTAATTATAATTATTTGATAGCATTCTACTATAAAATACATTTTTTTACAATAAAATGGCTTCTATCAATCTCAATTATAACACTACATTAGTAAAAGTATGATTTATTTTCAAATGTTACTAATATATGTGCTACCACATTTTCCTTTATCATTCTTTCATTAAATTTTATTTCTCTGTACAATTGCATATTAATTTTTATGGCAATCGCTTAAAGTTTTAATTATTTATTGTTTTCGTTGCCCCATTCTCAAAATTCTATAGAAAAGTTTTCTAACTTTTCTAAGAATTTTGGAACGGTTACCCCAGAGTCACTCAAAAATAAATAATTATAATCTTTCTCGCGCTATTTTTAATTAAATAATTATTAACAAATAAATAATTAAAACTTTAAGCGATTGCTATAATTAATTTGACTATTTAAAACTCTAGTCTTATAATACAAATAGGTGAATAAAATTATGGAAGAAAAAAGACATAAAATAATAAAAAAATTAAATACAACCAAAAACAATCTAAACAACTTTATATATCCTGATTATCCTAAACTACAAATATATTCAAAAGAATATTATAGAAACATCTTTTTAAACCTATTCAACAACAAAGAAAAGAAATATTCCTACATGTATGGGGACTTTAACAAAATAAAAAAAATAAATGACACCTTTGGAAATCAAGCTGGAGACATAGCCTTAGAAATAGGACATAAAATATTAAGAGAAGCCTTTCCAAAAAATGCATATATATCAAGAATAGGAGGAGATGAAGCAACAATAATATGTCCAGAACTAGACATTGAAAAAACAAAAATATATGTAAATAAACTAAAAAACAAATTAAAAGAATTTTCAAAAAATCTAAATAATATTTCAATATCATTAACAGAGTCTAATAAAAACATCCATAATAATTTGTCTTATTTAGATGCAAATTTACAAGAGCTTCAAAAAATAAAAGAAATCTATGGGCAAGAAGCCTATGATAAATCACTAAACAAAATTCAAAAATATCTAAAAAGTACATTACCTCAAAACGCAACAATAACAAAAATAGACTCTTCTTATTTTAGTATAATACTAAATCAATCTTTAACTTCAGAACAAATAAAAACTTATGAAAATGAACTAAATAACAAAATAAAAGCTTTAATCTCACCTTTATGTATTTCTATAACTACAAGTGTATCTGATTCTACAATAGCAGACATTAGAAAATTAGAGCATTTAACAGATCAAGAGGTCATAAAACAGAAAAATTCAAGAGAAATAGCTCTACTTAATAAAAATGAAAATAATCCTTGGGAAAAATTAAATATTCTTGTTAAAACTGCAATAGATAATCATTTATCAGACCTTAGACCTTCAGATAAATTTATATATGAAATAAAAGACTACAAAAAAGAAGTATTTTTTATGATTGATACTTTTATAGATGCTCTAGAAAAAAATATATCTTTACCAAAAGACACAAAAAATGCTAAAGAAACCTTTAATATTAATATGGAATTAAATGAAGAAACTGATTTTGAAAGTAAAGCTTTAATTGCTAATTCTAATATAGTTTCTCTCGTCCACTTATTTCTAACAAATAATATTAATTTAGAAACTATTGATACTGAAAAACTATTACAAATGGATGAATTTATAACTACTTTAATTAACTATTTAACACACAATAAAAATAGTGGTGAACTAAATAAATTTTATCTTAAACATTATTTAGCAAAAGAAATATGTGAAAAAAAATGCGATTTACAAGTACTAGTATTAAGCATGCTTGATATAAAAGCAAATAATACTGCATATGGTCATAACGTTACAGATGAACGTATACTTAAAACTACATCCTTATTAAAACAATTATATAGTAATAAAAAATTTAATAAAGAAGCTTTTACTTTTTCAGGAGATACTTCTTACTTTATAGATTATAATGGTGGAGAAATTTTAATTCTACTTGATAAAACTCAAAAAACAAATCAAATTGAATTAAATAAAAAATTGCAACATATTAATAATACTTATAATCCTGAAGATCCCAACTCTCCTTTACCAATTGTTGGTATAGTTAGTGATAATCTACCAACAAATAGTGTTGATAATTTCTTACAATATATTAAAACTCTAAAGCAAAAATGTAGTTATAAGAAAGATGTTATCAAAAAAGATACTTTTGATAGTATGACTAAAAGAATTTCTTTTAAAAAATCAATTGATAAACCTATTCAGTATTATTTGAGAGAAATTCCGAATCCAACTGATATAGAACAAAAGAAGAAATTTATATCAATTGTTTTCAATAATTTATTAGAACATGAAGCAGAATATAATTCCAAGTCAAGAGAAAATGCTGGTGGAAAAAACTTAGAATATTAATTTTAGATATAAGCTTTCATCAAAAGGGTTCTGAATCTTTATACTGCTATAACTTTAAAAAATTTTATTAAGTTAAAAATGCCATATAGTAGCTCAAAAATAAAGATTAGAACCTTTTTATACAATATTTTATCAGCTTAAATTTGTTATTTAAAACAATATTTTTCTTTTCGCAAATTAATCTATACAATTATATCTGCTCTTTAAAGCCAAGTCCAACAACTTCTCTAGAATTTGTAATAACAATAAAGCTATTAGGATCAATCTTTTTAGCTATTTCTTTTATTTTTGAAATATCCCTTCTGGTTGCAGCACACATCAATATTAATCTATCTTGATTAGTAAACATCCCTTTACCATAAATTCCTGTTACACCCCTTCTAATCTTCTGTTCTATACTTTTTGAAATCTCAACATTTTTATCTGAAACAATAAATAAAAGTTTTGTAAACTGAACACCCTCAAACAAAATATCAATAATCTTACCCATTAAATAAATTGCAATAGCAGAATATAAACCTATTTCTATTTGTTTAAGACAAATCATATTTAAAATGACAATAACAGTATCAATCATAATAACTGTATTTCCAAGTTCCATACTTGGTCTATATTTCTTAGCAATAAAACTTATTAAATCACTACCTCCAGTAGAAGAAGACAATTTAAATAAAATTGCAGTACCTAATCCAATTATAATTCCTCCATATACACAAGCCAAAAACTTATCTTGTGTTAGAGGTTCAAATTTATCTAATAAGTCAATAAAAAAAGATAAACTAATAGTTCCTACAAGAGACTTTATAAAAAACCTTTTACCTATTTTAAATACAGACAATAAAAATAATGGTATATTAATTATTAAAATTGAAGTTCCCATTGGTATTTGAAATAAGTAATATAAAATAGTTGCTATACCAGAGATTCCACCTGTTGATAATTGATTTGGCAATAAAAATAAGGAAACGCCAATAGCCATAATAAAAGCTCCTAGTATCGTTCCCAAAATTTCTTTTAATATCTTTTTTATATTAAATTTTTCATCTACTTGCATAAAATCACCTTTATTACAAGTATTTGTATATTAATAATATTTATACATTAATATTTCTATTTTCTTCAATAAAATCATCATAAGTTTTTAATACTTCTATTTTCGACTTACCCTGTTTTATACTTTCATCTTGTTTTAAAACTAAATCAACATCATATGTCTCTTTTAATTTTATAATATTTTCTTTTTTATGACCTATTACATTATTAACATCTATAGGATTTATTCTTACTTCAACTTCTTTAACTTTTACATTTAATTGCTTTATTTTATAAACAATAGCATCATACCATAATCCAGATTCCACTAATTGCCTAAAAGCTGGATGATATGGTCCAGCAATTACTTCGCTTTTTTCTTTATCTGGATTTGCTATTTCATCTGTTGTTTGTAACCCTATTCTAATAATACTAATTTTCTTTTTGTTGAACATATTTACTAGTTCTTTACATATTTCGATTGCTTGTATTAAAGGTAATGGCTCATAACTTCCTTCTTTATATTCTTTCTCAAGTTTTGTAGCTTTTACAACTAAAACAGGATAAATTCTTACAATTTTTGGTTTTAATTTTATTAGGGCTTTAGCTGTGTTTATTTCGTCTATTCTTGTGCTTTCAGGAAGCCCTACCATCATTTGATGTCCTAATTCAAAGCCATACCATCTAATTAATTTTGATGCCTTTTTTACGTCCTCAAAACTATGTCCTCTATTTGATCTTTGCAATATAT
The DNA here is from genome assembly GCA_948857205.1 of uncultured Clostridia bacterium. Classification (GTDB taxonomy): domain Bacteria; phylum Bacillota; class Clostridia; order TANB77; family CAG-508; genus CAG-269. The sequence continues at coordinate 16,455 of CAQPRV010000119.1, read as the reverse complement.
AGTTATTAGCAGATTGTACTCCTAATTCTATTGTTTTTACTTTGTATTTTTTCAATCTTTTTAGAGTTTTTTTGTCTATACAATCTGGTCTTGTTGATATTCGTATACTTGAAACTTTTCCTTCTTTTATGTATTTATATGCAACTTGTAATAGCTCTTCTTGTTCTTTTTCTTCAATTGCTGTAAAACTTCCTCCAAAAAAAGCAATTTCTACTTCTGCATCTTCTTTTTCAATACTTTTTAAATATTTTTCTATTATTTCATTTGCTTCTTCTTTTGTCATATTCTTTTTTTGACCACTAATCGATTTTTGATTACAAAATATGCAATCATTTGGACATCCTAAATGTGGTACAAATATTGGTATAATATATTGCTTTTTCATTTTGTTTTCCCCCTATCTTAGTTTCTCTAGTGCATTTTTTGCTGCATGCATTTGTGCATCTTTTTTACTTTTTCCTTCCCCTTTTGCTAATATTTTATTGTTACATTTTACTTGTGCTTCAAAATGTTTATTGTGATCTGGTCCTGTTTCACTTATTATGTCATATTCTATTTTTACTTCTCCATTTTCTTGTAATTTTTCTTGTAATACCGTCTTGTAGTCTTTATTTCCTACATTTTTTGTTGCTTGCTTTATTTCGTTTTCTAGATTTTCAACTATGAATTTTTCTGCTTCTTCTATTCCTCCATCTAAATATATTGCTGCTATTATTGCTTCTACACTGTCTGCTAATATTGCTGGTCTACTGTTTCCTCCAGTCTTTTTTTCTGATTTTCCAAGATATAAGAAATCACCAAAATTATGCATTTTGGCTATTTTATGTAGGCTTTCTTCACATACTACTGTTGCTCTAACTTTGGTCATTTCTCCTTCTTTTAAATTTATATATTTTGAATATAAATATTTACTTGATATGAATTCTAATATGCTATCACCTAAAAATTCTAATTTTTCATTACTTTCTTTGTTATGTTCATATGCATAGGATGTGTGTGTTAGTGCATTTTCTAGTAATTCTTTATTTTTGAAGGTATATCCTATATTTTGCTCTAGTTGTTTTAATTCCATTTTTAATCTCCTTCCTCAAAGCACAAATACCTCTTTTTTTTGTTATATTATATATCATTTTACAGATTTTGCAAGTAAATTAAGGCAATCGCTTAAAATTTTAATTATTTTTTTGTTCATATATAAAATCTCCTCGCTCCCAAAGGATTATAATTATTTATTGTTTTCGTTGCCCCATTCTCAAAATTCTATAGAAAAGTTTTCTAACTTTTCTAAGAATTTTGGAACGGTTACCCCGGAATCACTCAAAAATAAATAATTATAATCCTTCTCGCGCTATTTTTAATTAAATTAATATGAACAAAAAAATAATTAAAATTTTAAGCGATTGCCATACAAGTATATTGAGATGAATAACTAGAAATTTCTGCTATATTGCGATTTTTTGAAAAAAATTATAGACATAAAAACGTTGTTATTGTATAATTAACATGTAATAATATTCAAAAGAAAGGATATAAACGAATGTTAAACAATAAAAATTCTTTAAATAACGATAACAGAAATTTATCAGAAGTTTTTAAGGAATTACAAGAAATTCAAAACCATGCAATAAATGCTAATGGAAGAAGATATCAAAAGCCAAAAAACAAATATACAAAATATAAAAAACAAAATAATAATGAAATATATCAAACATCAGACTTAAAACTATCACACATAATAACAGGATGTACAATACTAATTGTTGCAATGGCTATCTTATTTCCCAAAAACCTATCTTTTAAAGAAAGTTATGCAAAAGTAGAAGAACCAGAAAACATGTCTGAATACGAAATAAATAGACATAGGCTAAACATGCAAAACATAATATCTGGGAACTCAGATATAGACAAAGTAAAAGAACAAATAACAGATGAAAGAGAAGTAGAATTCGAAACAAATTACCAAAGTAATGCAACACTACCAAAAGGAGAAGAAATAGTAATACAAGAAGGAGTTTTAGGTACAGATAGTGTAATAGCAGTAAGAACCTATGAAAATGGAAATTTAGTAGAAGAAATAATATTAAATAAAGAATGTATAAAAGAGCCAATTCCAAAAATAATAGACAGAGGAACCTCTGAATTCCTAGCAAAACACAAAATACATATTGGAGACACCTTATACTTATTAAAAGACACTAAACTAAAAGAAACTACAGAAGATGAAGCTAAGGAAGTAGCAGAAATTAAACAAAGTTTAGATGTAAAACTATTAGAACTACCTAGTGAAGAATGGTGCAAAGTTTCTTTTGAAACAATTGAAGGATATGTAAAAACTTCTGAATTAACATCACCTGTAATTACACCAAACATAAAAGAAAAAAATAGAATTCAAAAAATACTTTTAAAATTAAACATAGAAATGGAATTAAACAAACCTAGTGGATTAAACTTAAGTGACTACAAAAAAATCTTTACTGGATTAGCACAAGACAAAAATAATATATTCGAAGAACATTATTCTGTATTTTATAATATGGAGAAAAAATACAAAATAAATGGTATATTCTTGGCAGCAATGGCTATTCATGAAAGCAATTGGGGAACATCTCAAATTGCTTTAGAAAAGAAAAACCTATTTGGTTATGGATCTTATGATGCAACACCTTATGAGTCATCTTTTGAGTTTGAAAGTTATTCTGAGGGAATAGAAACTGTCGCAAAATCACTAGTAAAATACTACTTAAATCCATCTGGAGTAAAAATTTATGATGGAGAAATAGCTACAGGTTGGTATTATAATGGACCTACACTTTCAGGTGTAAATACAAGATATGCTAGTGACGAAAATTGGCATACAAAAGTTTACTCTTACATGGAATTATTATATAAAAAACTATAATATATACACAAAGGATTAAGCTTGATATAATTTGTGCCTTAAGAAAGGAAAATATCAAAATGGAAAACTTTAATTTTAAAATAAAAAACGTAAAACTAGCATTTGTAGTACTTATAATCTTGCTATTTGTAATTTTTTTACTATATTATAACTATGTTCTATTTAAATCCTTTGCAAAAAATCAATTTGCAAAGGAAATGATAGAAATATCAGATGAAAATGAAAATTCTGTATTTAATATACAAAAAATATTATTATATAGTAATGCAACTGCAAAAGATAATTCTAAAAATCAATCTTTAAGTAATGTTAGTCTTTCACAATATTCTGATATATCAATATATATTGATAATACTAGTTATATAACAGACTTAACAAGTGAAAATACAGTGAAAGAATTATATATAGATAATATAGTTATGAAATCTAATTCAGATAGAGGTACTAAAATACTAAACTATAAAAATCCTTTAAACTTTGGGAAATTCAAAGAAGTTGAAACACCTAAAAATAATAGAATTGATTTTAATATTATAAAAACTAATTCTGAAAATGAAAATCATGATTATTCTAAACCAACATTTTATACAGATTGCTCTAATCCAATAACTTTAGGATATTTAAATAAAGACTTATTAACAAATTACTCTATTTCAGAAAACTCAAAATCAATTTCTTTTAATGGTAAGGTTCTAAAAGAAGCAAACGTTGATTTAAAAGATATCAACTATACTGTTAGCTTTAAGATACATATTGTAAATAATTTGAATCAGAAATTTGTATATGATATGTCACTTGATGTTAATTTAGAAGATAATAATGGTGGTATTTATAATGGATATGTTTATAAAGGAAAAACCACTTCTGGTAAAGAATATAGATTTTTTAAAGAAATGTAAATATATAAATTAAAAACTGTTTATAATAATCTTTAAAGGTGGAAGAAAGTTAAAATATCAACTTTCTCCCACCCTATTATGTTTATTTTTGGAATGAATTTGTGTACAAGGTATTTTATATAATGGAATGTCAGCATAACTTTCTTATTATAGAACAATAAGAAAATCAAGGATTTTCTTTAATTTGTTCTCGCCCGATTTGAGTTTTCGACTGTAAGGAGAAAATCTCAAAGAGCTAGCGATTGTAGCTTTTATAGTGATTTTTTATGCACTCTTTAATTCTAGTCTTAGCTTATCTGCTATCATTGCAATAAATTCTGAATTCGTTGGTTTCCCTTTAGCTGCCGAAATAGTATAACCAAAAATATTTTCTACTACTTCTTGTTGTCCTCTACCCCAAGCAACTTCAATTGCATGACGTATAGCTCGTTCAACTCTTGAAGGAGTTGTATTGAATTTATACGCAATTTTAGGATATAAGCTTTTAGTAATCTGATTTATTACATCTATATCATTTACAACCATCATTATAGCTTCTCTTAAATATTGATATCCTTTAATATGTGCTGGTACACCAACTTCATGTATAACATTAGTAACTAAAGCCTCTAAATTCTCCTCTTTTTTGCTATCATCTTCACTTAATTCTATATACTGTTGTTTTGACTCTCTTCCAATAAAATTATTCGAATTCCCCTGTTGTGTTGGTTTAAAAAATTTAATGTCTCTCATTCTTTTTATTAATAACTCAATATCAAATGGTTTTACAACATAATATTCTGCCCCTAAAGTAATTGCTCTTTGTGTTATTTTATCTTGACCTACTGCTGAAAGCATTATGCAAATTGGTTTTTTATTACTTTTAATAATATTTATATTTTCTAATACTCCTAACCCATCTAAATGTGGCATAATCACATCTAATAAAACAACATCTGGTGTTGTATTTGCAATTATATCAATTGCTTCACGCCCATCCTTTGCCATACCTATAACTTCCATATCATTTTGTGAATTTATATATGATGCTAAAGTATGACTAAAATCTTGATTATCATCTGCTATTAAAACAGAAATTTTTTCTTTCATTGTTTCCCTCCTAAATTTCTACTGTAAATATTTTACAATTGATATTATAATATTTTATTCGAGGTTTTGCAATGTTTTTTTGGAAATTTTTTCCATAATTATATAAAAGGGCATTTTTTATATACATTTCTTGATATATTTTCTTAATAAAGGTCTAATATCTATTAAAATGACTTTTTTTGTATCAAAATCCTTCATTAATTTTTGTTTAATTTTTGCTTCCATTTGTATTAGGCAAACAATATTTTCTCCAAATTCTGCATTTTTTATATAAATTCTATTATTTTTACAATAATATTTAAAATTTTCAAAATTACTATAATCTAATATTACTTCTAATTCTTCTCCCCATGTCATTGTAACTTTTTGGGAATTTTCAATTGCTTTTTGTAAACTTTCAGAATATGCTCTAACTAACCCTCCTGTCCCTAGCAATATACCTCCAAAATACCTTGTAACTATTACTAATACATTAGCTAAATTATTCTTTTGCAAAAGGTTTAACATTGGTGCTCCTGCTGTTCCAGAAGGTTCACCATCATCACTACATTTTTCTATAATATTTTCATTTTCTACAATTCTATAAGCTATGCAATTATGTCTCGCATTAAAATACTTCTTTTTTATAGTTTTAATTTTATTTTCTGCATCTTCTACTGTCCTGACATATAACAAATTAGCAATAAATTTAGATTTTTTTTCTACAATTTCTTCTGTAATATCTCCTTCAATTGTATTAAATTCTTTCACTTCTCTATCACTTCTTTCGAATTTTAATTATATAAATTTTATTAATTGTTATGTTCATATCTAGTATAATTTTAATCATAAAAATCTAAACAATAAGTATTAAAGCATGTATTTAATTTCTACATTATAAAAACTTAACTGTATCATAGTGTATTAAATTATATATAAGCTTAACTGGATTTAAACTTACTTAAAAATTTTATATATTTTTATAATTTAAAGTAAATATTATTTCAATAAACCAGCTATATAACCTGTAGAATAAGCAATCTGTAAATTAAAACCACCTGTATAACTATCAACATCTATAATCTCACCAGCAAAATATAAACCATTAACAATTTTAGATTCCATAGTTTTAGGATTTATTTCTTTAACAGAAACTCCTCCACTAGTAATAATAGCTTCTTCAATTGGTCTAAAATCTTTAATATTAATTTCAAAATTCTTTAATAAAAAAGTAATTCTATTTCTTTCTGCTTTTGTAATTTCATTAACCTTTTTATCAGCCTTTATATTACTTATATTAATTATTTGTGGAATTAATTTTTGAGGTAACAATTTATCTAGGCTATTTTTAAATTTTTTATTTTTTAGTTCTTCAAAATCTCTCAATATTCTTTGTTCTAACTTTTCTTCTGTAAGTGCTGGTTTTAAATCGATAATTAATTTTATATTCTTGGCTTTTAGCTTTTCTTCTATGTTTTTATATCTAACTAAATGAGCTGAAGAACTTAGTATAGTTGGTCCAGATACTCCAAAATGCGTAAATAGCATTTCTCCAAAATCTTCATAAATACTTTTTTTATTTTCAAGGTCAATTATTTTAATTTGAACATTTCTTAAACTTAGTCCTTGTAACTCTTTATGCATTTCTGTATTATAGGTTTCTAAAGGAACAAGAGATGGTTTTATTTTAACTATTGTATGCCCAATTTCCTTTGCAAGCATATATCCATCACCTGTTGAACCTGTTAACGGATAACTCTTTCCTCCTGTTGCAAGAATAACCTTATCTGCTTTTAAATTAATATTATTTACTTTTACACCTATAGCTCTATTATCCTTATCTACTAAAATTTTTTCTACTTTTGAATTATATCTTATTTCTATATTAAGTTCTTTTAGTCTTTTTGTAAAACTTTTTAAGACATCTTGAGATTTATCTGTTACAGGAAAAATTCTATTTCCTCTTTCTTCTTTCACTTCTAGCCCTTGCTTTTTCAAAAATTCAATTATATCTTTATTTGTATAATTTTGATAACAACTATATAAAAATTTTCCATTACCTGGTGTATTTTTTATAAAATCTTGCATATCTAAAGAAGATGTAATATTACATCTTCCCTTTCCTGTTATTAATAATTTTCTTCCTAGAGTTTGCATCTTCTCTAAAAGTGTAACTTCATTTCCATTTTCTGCAGAGGTAATTGCTGCCATCATTCCAGCAGGTCCACCACCTATTACTATAACTTTCATTAAATTCCTCACTAACTGTTTTTACATATTTTTTTGTATATCTATCAAAATATTATTAAATACACTCTCTCGATTAAAGGATGTATCATAATATTTGATATTTAAATTATTGCATTCATCTTTTAATAATTTACTTTTTTTTATTTGCTTCTCACAATAATTATATAATTCCTGTTTTTTCATACTATATGACCAATCGAATTCTGTATCATATTTAATCATAGCTTCTACCATCTCATCAGTTGTATTTTCACATCTTCCTAAAGCATAAATTAGATTATTATCATTTTCATAAAGCTCTTTACAAGTTTGTACTGTCATTTCACATCCTTCAATTATAAATCCATATTTATTTCTGGAATGAAATAAATTACTTTCGAAAGATTTCTTTATAAAAGCTTGAAATCTTTTATCATATATTGCAGTACCTGGCCCTATATTTAATTCTGGAAATACATCTTTAAAAGCTACACGAACACAATCTGTTCTAATAATTTGGTAATTATATTTCTCACTTATGATATCTGCTAAAGTGGACTTTCCTGACCTGGGTCTACCTATTATTATTATATTTTTCATAAATAATTCCATTCCTTCCTTGCGTTCTCTGACACTATGTCTATAGAAGTCATATATTAAATCTCTATTTTTTCATAAATTCTATTGCTTTTAAAATTCCCAATTTCCCATATTCATAAGTAAGCCCTCCTTGCATATACGCAATATATGGTGGTCTAATTGGACCATCACAACTAAGCTCAATTGTAGACCCTTGTGTAAAAGTTCCTGCTGCCATAATAACTTTATCATCATATCCACCCATATCACTTGGAAAAGGCATAACCTCTGAATCTATCGGAGAACCTTTTTGAATTCCTTGACAAAACTTAACTAAATCTTGCTCTGAACCTAAACTTATAGTCTGAACTATATCAGCTCTTTCCTCCTTATAATATGGTTCAACCTTATATCCTAACTTTTCTAAGATTCGACTTGCAAATATTGCAGTTTTTATACTACTTGCAACTACGCTAGGTGCAAAAAACAAACCTTTTAAAAGCAATGGGTTTTGATTAAGTGATGGTCCAATTTCCTTTCCTATTCCAGGAGATGTTAATCTTTCAGCACATAATTCAACTAAATCTTTTTTACCCACAATATAAGCTCCAGAAGTTGCAATTCCTGCTCCTAAATTTTTCATTAGCGAACCTACTGCAATATCTGCTCCGACCTCAATTGGTTCTCTCTCTTGAACAAATTCCCCATAACAATTATCTACCATTATTATTACATCTTTATTAACATCTCTTATTGCATTAATTGCCTTTTCTATTTTCTCTATTGTTAGACTCTTTCTAGTTGAATATCCTCTTGATCTTTGAATTTCTACTAATTTTACATCTTTTTTACTTAATCTTTCTTTAATTGTAGCTATATCAAAATCATTTTCAATTAATTCTATTTGTTCATATCTAATTCCAAAAGACTTTAAAGAACTTTTACTTTCTTCTTTTCCAATACCAATAACGGTTTGTAACGTATCATATGGTTCCCCTGTAAGACTTATCATTGTATCATCTGGACGTAATAATGCAGATAAAGTTACTGATAAGGCATGTGTTCCTGATATTAGTTGTGTTCTAACTAAACTATCTTCTGCTTTAAAAATTTTTGCATAAATTTCTTCTATTTTATTTCTACCTGCTTCATCTATTCCATATCCTGTTGAAGAAACTAAATGTAATTCTTGTAAATTGCATTCTTGAAATGCGTCTAATACCTTTTTGCTATTATTTTCACATATCTTGTTAGCTTTATCTAATTGTTCTTTTATTTCTATCTCTGTTTCCTTTGATAATTTTAGTATTTCTTCTTCACTCATAATATATCTCCTTATTACATTATTTATCATATTTTACTATAACTTATCTTTTTTTGCAATGTCATTGCCATTGGGTGCCATTGGGGACGGAGATTTTTGGCAATCTCTTTTTGCCATTGGAGGACGGAAATCTTTGATAATCTTTTTTTGGCATTGGGACACGGAAATTTTTGACTAAAGTTTTTTATTTCTTATTGAAGACATAAATTCCTGAAAGTGATTATTTTTATGCAAAAACATTAGTTAATATAGTTAAAGAATATTTTTAATTCTTTATTTAAAAATAAATCTATTATAACTTTTCAGAATATATCTTCTTAAAATTTTAATATTTGAAATCTCCAAAATCTTTCTTTTCCATCTATATTTAAAATATCTAGGAAAATTTAGAATCTAATACAATATTAGAACAAATAAGAAAATCAAAGATTTTCTTTAATTTGTTCTTGCCCGATTTGAGTTTTGGACTATAATGAGTTAATCTCAAAGGGCTAGCGATTGTAGCTTTTATACAATAGGAAAGTATAACTTTCCTATTGTATAAAACTATATTACAAAAGTGCTCTATCTCAAATAACAATACTTACTAAAACTTTCTGTCATCAATGACAAAATGAGATTTGAGTTATAATTTTAACCCAAATCTCACTTTTTTTAAACTTTTTAATACTCCAATAATATATTAAGATTGTAAATCACATTAACTATTGCTAAAATTCTCCGTCCCCAGTGGCAATTATAAAGCGTATCTTTTAATTAACATTATTCCTCCACCAACTGTTATTAATAAGATAAATGACATTGTAAAGAATATCCTAATTTGCCCTGTACCTATAGATAACATTACTGGTGCATCGTCAATATCGTCTTCGCCTTGTTTCTTATTGTCTGGTGTTGAATCTTTATCTGGTAATCCAAATTTGTTATAATCTTTAGATATTTCTGCTGTATTTACTTTGAGTCCTATGTTATTTTCACCATTTGTCCAAGTAAGTAGCACTTCTATATCAGCATATTCTCCTGGCTTTAATAATCTGTCTTCTAGTAATTTTGTTGTTATTACATTATTTCCTTCATCTTTCCAGCCTGGATTATCTGCTTCTATAAATTTTAATCCTTTTGGGATATAATCTTTTATTTCTTTTGCATAACCTTCAACGTCACCTTCATTTATTACTCTAATTGAATATCTAAATTTGACTGTTACTTTGTCTAATTTCTTTCTATGTAATTCTACTTTTACAACTTGTTCTGGATCATCAAAAGGTTGATGTCCTGTATTTTTTACATTTTGTTTTCCATCTTCAATTACAATTGCTTGTGTTACCCATTTTCTTAAGGCTAAATCAAAGGTTTTTATTACTAATTTTTCAAAATCATCATCATCTTGTTGCCCTGAAATATAACTTCCTTTTTCGTTATCTTTATATGTTGGTAAGTCTTTATCTTCTGGTAAGACTACATTATTTATTTGTGAATCTCTATCTTTTACATCTTTGTTGTTTTCGTCTTTATATTCTGTTATATCCGCTATATTAGTAATCTTTGTACTTTCTGTTATATCACCTTTTACTTTACACATTATTGGTACTTCATTATAATCTAATACTATTTTTCCTTCTGCATTTTTTGTTGCTTTTGTTATTATTTTGTCTTCTAAGTATCTTGTTGTAACCGTTCTTCCATCTTCTGATAGGTTCCATCCATATTTTTTATTGAAGTCACCATCTACAAATTCAAGATAAAATGGTAAATGATCTTTTATTTCACTTGCATATCCATCTATTTGACCCTCGTTGTAAACTCTTAACATATATACTACTATATCATTTCGTTTTACTAATACTGGTTCTTTTGTATGGTTATATGTTGCTGTTGTTATAAAATCTCCTTTTTCATCCTTTGTATTTAATTTTGTTGTATCTACTACTGGTTCTCTTTTATATAATCCGCTTTCATCTTTTAAATAGTCCTTATCATCTATTGTTTCATCACTACTTACTGCAATAATAAATTTTCTTAAGCTTAAGTCAAATAATTCTTCAGGAATTATAGGAGTTTCAGGAATTATAACCTTTTCAAAGTCATCATCATCTTGTTGTCCTGCTATATATTCACCTTTTTCATCATCTTTATATGATGGTAGTTCTTCATCCTTTGGAAGATTTATATTATTGCTTTGAGAGTCTCTATCTTTAATATCTTTTTTATCTCCATCTTTATATTCAGATATTTCTGCTAAGTTTGTTATTTTTTCGTTTACTTTAGATGTGTCTTTTACTTTACACATTATTGGTACTTCTTTGTATGATAATGTTATTTTGCCATCTTCATCACTTTCAGCTTTGTTAATTATACTTTCTTCTAAATATCTTGTTGTAACTATTCTTCCATCTTCTGTTGCCTTCCATCCATATTTGTTATTAAATTCACTATTTACATATTCTAAGTTTGTTGGTAAATAGTCTTTTATTTCACTTGCATATCCATCTATACTACCTTCATTATAAATTCTTAACATATATATTACTATATTGTTTTTATTTACTTTTACAGGCTCTTTTGTATGCTTATATATTGCTGTTGTTATTGTATTTCCTTTTTCGTCTTTTGTATTTAATTTTGATGTATCTACTTTTGGCTCTCTTTTATAGGTTCCATCTGGCTCTTTTAAATATTCACTATCATCTATTGTCTCATCATCACTAATTGCTATAATAAATTTTCTTAAACTTAAATCAAATACTTTTTCAGTTTCAACTGGTCTTTCATGTATAATTACTTTTTCAAAATCATCATCATCTTGTTGTCCAGCTATATATTCACCCTTTTCTTCATCTTTATATGATGGTAATTTTTCATCATCTGGAAGTTCTACATTATTAATTTGTGAATCTCTATCTGTAATTATCTTTTTGTCCCCATCTCTATATTCCGTTATATCTGCTATATTTGTTATTTTTTGGTTTACTTTTGCTGTACCTTTTACTTTACACATTATTGGTACTTCTTTATATGATAATACTATTTTTCCATCTTCATTTTTTGCAATTTTATTAATCTTATTCTTAGTATCACCTAAATATTTTGTTGTTACTGTCTTTCCATCTTCTGATACTTTCCAGTCATACTTATCATTAAAGTCGCTTTTTACAAATTCTAAATATGGAGGTAAATGATCTTTTATTTCACTTGCATATCCATCTATGTCACCTTCATTATAAACTCTTACCATATATACTACTATATCATTCTTACTTACTTCTACTGGTTCTTTTGTATGATTATATATTGCTGTTGTTATTAATCTTCCATATTCATCTTCCGTATTTAATTTTGATGTGTCAACTTTTGGCGCTCTTTTATAAGAGCCATCACTGTTTTTTAGGTATTCACTACTTTCTATTGTTTCGTCTTTGCTTACTGCTACAATAAATTTTCTTAAAGCTAGATCAAATGATTGTAATATTAAATTATCATAGTCTTCATCATCTTCATATTTCACCCATTCTTCCGTGTCTGAATCTCTATCATCTACAGGATTTCCATTTTCATCTGTGTCTTCTGAAATTTCTGCTTCATTTCTTATTACTGTACCAGTAATATTATCTGATACTACTTTTAATTTTACTGATATTTCTTTATAAGATAAGTCGGCTTCTGTTTTTGTTCCATCATTTCTTCCAAAGGCTTTTATTATGTTTTCAGTAACAGGAACTCTCATGTCTTCTCCTTCTGCTGGTGCTGGCTCTCCTCTATACATATCTAAGTAGTTCGTTGATATTTGAATAATATTTTCTTTTTTATCATCATATATAAATTTTCCCCATAGAAATTTTTGGTTAAATTCGATTGCTGATTTTTCTTCATCTGTAAAGGATTTATCTGCTTTTAAATCTGTTCCTTCTTTTTCTGACCATAGGAATTGTAATCCATCTGGTATATCTTCAGTTATTTCTGATGCATATCCATCTATTGTTCCTTCATTATATATTCTAAAAGTATATGTAATAATATCTCCTTTTTTTACAGCAATAGGTTCTTTGTTTAGTTTATAATTTGCTGTTGTATTTCCATCTATGACATTTAATTTGCTTACATCTACACTTTCTATTCTTTCTGGAATTTTAGTACCATTTACTGCAACAATACGTTTTACTAATTTTAAGTCAAATGTTTCTGGCATTAAAACTAATTTTTCAAAGTCATCATCATCTTGTTGTCCTTTGTAAAAATAATTTGAATCATTTAATGTATCTTTATTGTCTTTTCCTAGATAATCAGACATATTATCTTTATTCACATCTGGTCTTGTACTTGGTTCAGAATCTCTATCTGCCCTTTTTTGGTCTGTTATTTCTACATTTGTTTCACCATCTACTTCTTTTGATATCCATGCAACATTTGTTAATATTTTATGATTTTTTGAGTCTGCTATTGCTTTTACTTCACATTCTATTTCAATTGTTTCTTGACTTGTACTAGTTTCTGAACTTAAACTTCCTTTAGTATAAGCATCTAAATTTTTTGTATCTCCATCTTTCCTTATTAATATTAAGGCATTATCTCTACTTTCGTTATAAGTTCCTAATTTAAAGTTTCCGCTTACAATATTTTTAAATTTTAATCCTGTTGGTAATTGATCAATAATCTCTGTTGCTCTTCCTGCTTTTTCTCCTTCATTATATATTGTAATTTTATATGTAACTTTATCTCCTGTTTTTACTGTTACAGGATCTTTTTTGTGTTTATATATTGCTGTTGTTCCATCTTCTAGTGATTCTTCTTCGATCTTTGGAACTCTTGATGTTGCTTCTGTTAACTCTACATCATTTACTTTTGTTATATATTTTCTTAATGCCAAGTCAAATTTTCTAGAAATTGTAGCTAATTTGAAAGGAATTGTTTCTAGTTTCTTTGATGGTATTACTACTGGTTGCGCACTATTATTTTTACTTGATGCACAAAGAGTTAATTCTGTATTACTATAACTAATATCTATTCCTATATTTAAATTTGCTATTGTTATACTGCTTTTTGGAATTGATATATAAAAGTCTTTTCCAACTAATTGTTTAATTGATTTTTCTGTAGGTATTTTATTTTCATCTAATAAACTATATGATGAAAAGTCTGTCTCTTCTTCTTTTACCATGAATTTTATTGTATATGGTATATTATTTGAATTTTCAGTGATATTTATTGGTCCAACTATATAGTTTTCACCAATAGTTTCATAGTTTAATGTTGTTGTATTAACCTTTGCTGGTGTATTTGAAGTTGTTGTTGTATCATAATTCTTTGCATTTTCTTTTGCCTTTTTTATTAAATATTTATATAATATTTCTGCTTGCGCTTGTCTTTGAATTCCTTCATCTGTATCATGTAATCTAAAATCACTTAAACTAGTATAGTTTCTTCCGTCTGTTGTGTAATTTAACCATGATGTTTTTTCAGTTTTATCATATAAAGAATCTCCATAATTTGTAAAATACCATAATGCTGATTGTTGTACTGCTTTAACATCATCCTCGTTTAATTGTAAATCCCATGCTTCACTATCTATTCCTGCTGCTTGTAATAATGCGTCTTTTTCTTCTGGCGCTGATTTTCCAATTATATAAAAATTATCTAAAATAGCCAAGATAGCATTATATTTATTTATTTTAGTTCCATCTTCTAATGTGATTTCTCCTTCTACTATTGATTTTAATGTTTCGTTTTGTCTTTTTATTTGTTCTCTTTCTTTCTTCATATCATAGAAAATGTCATATTCTTGCCTTTTTTTGGAATCAGAAAAGCCAACTCCAGCCTTTACACAATATATACTAGCATGTTGTGCATCTATTGGAGTGTCATCTGTCTCGCTAGCATATTGTACTATATTCCATATCTTTGCTCCCTTAACTGTTGTGTCACTATCATATGGATTTCCTATTCCATATCCAAAGTAGCTTTTTGCTCCTGTTCCAAGATCTACTTCGTTATTTGACATTAATTCTGTAATTCCTAAATACATGGTTCCTTCTGCATATACTGCACTCTGATAACATAATAATATGCAAAAAATCATTATACTTATTACTATTATTAGAGTTCTTTTTAGCTTCATTTTTTTCTCCTTTTCATCTCTTAATTAATAATATCTCTATATATAATTTTACAATATTTTTTTATTAAGTCAATATTGCTTTTTTTATACTTTTTTTGTATTCTTTTTTTGCCTCTTTTACTTCTACGGAAATGCTTTCTTGTATTGTTTGCATAAAAAGTTGCCCATATTACAATTATATTACATTTTTGTAATATAATCAATATATTACTGCTTTAACTTTATTAATTGCAATTTTCCGCTAAAACCTAATCCTTTTTATTATAAATTAATAGTATAAATTTATTAAATACATTTGTATAAAAATTAAAAGAAGAAAACTTTAAAAGTCCTCTTCTTAAAAATAATATTATATTTTGTAATTTATATTACATATCTTTTTATTAATGTTACTCCTCCTGCTACTGTAATTAGAACTATAAAACCTATTGTAAAATAAATTCTAACTTGACCTGTACTAACAGATAACATTACTGGTGCATCATCTATATCATCTTCCCCTGGCTTTTTATTATCTGGTGTAGAATCTTTGTCTGGTATTCCATATTTATTGTAATCTTTAGATATTTCTGCTGTATTTACTTTTAGTCCAATATTTTCTTCGCTATTTATCCAAGTAAGAAGTACTTCAACATCAGCAAATTCTCCTGGTTTTAACAATTTATTCTCAAGTAATTTAGTAGTTATTACATTATTACCTTCATTTTTCCATCCTGGATTATCTGATGCTATAAATTTTAATCCCTTTGGAATATAATCTTTTACTTCTTTTGCATAGCCTTCAATTTCGCCTTCATTTGTTACCCTAATAGAATATCTAAATTTAACTGTTACATTATTTAATTTCTTTCTATGTAATTCTACCTTTACAATTTGTTCAGGGTCATCATATGGCTTATGTCCAGTATTATTAATTGTTTGTTTTCCATCTTCAATAACTATTGCTTGTGTTACCCATTTTCTTAGACTTAAATCAAATATCTTTTCTGGTTCTTCAGGTTTCTTCGGCTCTTCTGGTTGTTCTGGTTCTTCTGGAATTATTATTTTTTCAAAGTCATCATCATCTTGTTGTCCTGGGATATAATCTCCCTTTTCTTCATTTTTATAAGATGGTAAATCTTTATCCTCTGGAAGTTTAACATTATTACTTTCTGAGTCTCTATCTTTAACTATATTTTTATCTTCGTCTCTATATTCTGTTATATCTGCTATATTTGTTATTTTCTCATTTGTTTTTGCTATATCTTTTACTTTACACATTATTGGTACTTCTTTATAATCAAGTTCTATTTTTCCTTCTGCATTTGTTGTTGCTTTCTCTATAATTTCATCTTCTAAGTACCTT